>JAXDHW010000325.1:0-4825 GCA_034664365.1 Thermoleophilaceae bacterium | reverse complement strand
CCGGCGACGACGCACGGCTGCGCGCGCTCATGCGGAGCGCGTACCGGCGCGGGCGCAACATGCGCTCCTACGACGCCGAGCGCGCCCGCGCGCCGGGGCTGGGCGGCGAGCTGCGCGTGCTCGCGGGCTGCGGCTGGCACACGATCCGGCGCGCATGCCCGCAGGGGCTCGTCATGGGGGCGCACTCGGCCGGGAGGGTGGTGGAGGCGGTGCGCCCCGCGCGCGAGCGGTGAGCGCCCTGCCCGCCGACCGCGAGTTCCTGTCGGGCCACCGCGGGGACCCGGGGCGCTTCGCACGCGCGCGCGACATCGTGCTCGACGCGCGCCTCGGGCTCGCGCGCGCGGGCGCGCGACTCGACGAGCTTGCCGAGAGCGCGCCGCCCCGCGCGGTGCTGGTGATCGGCCCGTATCGCCCGGGGAGCCGCGACCTCGCGCGCTCCGTGGAGGAGCTGCGACGCACGACGCGCCACTCCGTACGGGTGGCCCTCGGCGCGCGCGCCCCCGAACCGGACCCGGCGCTGGCCGACGGCACGGTCGTCACTGGACTCGAGGGCGGCGGCAAGTACGAGAACCTGAACCGCGTGCTCGAGGCGACGGGCGCGGACGCGGACTGGACGCTCGCCGTCGACGACGACGTGCTCCTGCCGCGGCGCTTCCTCGATCGCTTCGTGGGCGTGTGTGAGCACCTCGGTCTCGCGCTCGCCCAGCCGGCGCAGTCGCTCGCGAGCTTCGCGGCCTGGCCCCAGACCCGGCGGCGGGGCGGCTCGCTCGCCCGCGAGACCCGCTTCGTGGAGATCGGCCCCGTGACCGCATTCCGGCGCGACGTGCTGGCGGCGATCACGCCGTTCCCGGTGGGACGTCAGAGCTGGGGGCTCGACCTGCACTGGGCCGCGCTCGCGGAGGAGCGCGGCTGGCGGCTCGGAGTGGTGGACGCGCTGCCCGTGCGGCACGAGCACGGCGCGGTGGCCGCCGACTACTCCGCGAGCGACGAGATCGAGCACGCACGTCGGTTCCTGGCCGAGCGTCCCTTCGTGGACAGCACGCGCGCGCAGGAGACGATCCGAACGCACCCGCTCCGATGAGGGTCTGCGTCGTCAGCGAGTACTACCCGCGCCGGCGCAACCCCGTGCTCGGCGTGTGGGCGCACCGCCAGGCCGTGGCCGCGCGCGACGCGGGCGCGGACGTGACCGTGATCGCGCTCGAGCGGCCGCTGCCGAGCGCCGCCGCGCTGCGCCGCGCGGCGCGCGGGCGCCCCGGAGCCGCCGCCGCCGAGATCCGCGCGTTCGCGCGGCAGCCGGCGCGCGAGACGCGCGACGGCATCGAGATCGAGTACGTGCGCTTCGTCGCGCCGTCGCGCGAGCGGGGCTACGCGCACTGGCACCGCTGGGCGCGCCGCCCGCTGGCCCGCGCGCTGGCCCGGCTTCACCGGCGCTGGCCGTTCGAGGTCGTGCACGCGCACTACTCGCATCTGGCCGGGGCCGCCGCCCTCCCGTGGACCGAGGAGCGCGGCCTGCCGCTCGCGGTCTCCGTCCATGGCGGCGATCTGCTCGCCCCCACGCTCGCGGCACCCGAGGCGCGCGCGACGGTCGCAGGCGTGCTGCGCCGCGCGGCGGTCACGATCTGCAACAGCCGCGCGACCCTCGCGGCGGCGGCGGAGCTCGCGGGAGGGGACGAGCGCATGCGCGTGGTCCACCCGCCCGGCGCGCCGCCACCCGCGCCGCTCCCCGAGAAGCGCGCCGAGCGCACGGTCGCAACCCTCGCGCACGTGATCCCGCGCAAGCGCCACGTGGACGTGCTCGAGGCCGTGGCGCGGGTGCCGGACGTCCGCTGGGTCGCGATCGGCGACGGTCCGGAGGTGCCTGCGCTCCGCGAGCGCGCGGAGGAGCTCGGCGCGGCCGACCGGGTCGAGTGGGCCGGGGAGCTCGAGCCGGAGGCGGCGCTGCGCGAGCTCGCGAGCTGCCACCTGATGGCGATGCCAAGCGTGGACGAGGCGTTCGGCGTGGCGTACATCGAGGCGATGGCGTGCGGCGTGCCCGCGATCGGCTGCGCCGGGGAGGGCGGCCCGGAGGAGATCGCGGCCGCCGGGCCCGGGATGGTGCTGGTCCCTCCGCGCGACCCGCAGGCGCTCGCCATCGTCATCGACGGCGCACTGAACCACGAGGCGACGCTCGCCGAGCTCTCCGCGCAGGCCTGGGAGACGGCCACCACCCACTTCGGCATAACGAGTTGCGGCCGCGAGACGGTGGCCGCCTACCGCGAGGCGCTGCGGCGGTGAGCGAGCGGCCGGTGGCCCTGGTGACGGGCGCCGTCCCTCCGTACCGGCGGGAGCCGTTCCGCCTGCTCGACGAGGCCGAGGGCGTGGAGGTGCTCGCCTGGGCCGGCGCTGGAGAAGGCCAGCTCGGCGCCGCGCGGGCGGTCGCCTCCGGCCGCCACCGTGCGGTGGTGTGCGGACTCGCGGGCCGGGTGGCCCTGCCCGCCACCTACCTGGCGGCGCGCCGCGCGCGTATCCCGTTCGTCCTCTGGGCGTCGATCTGGTCGCACCCGCGCACCTTCGCGCACGCGCTCTCGTACCTCCCCACCCGCGCCCTCTACCGCGGGGCGGACGCGGTGGTCACCTACGGCCCGCACGTCTCGCGCTATGTGGAGAGCGTGCGCGGGCCGCGCGGGGGGATCTTCGTGGCGACCCAGGCCGCCGCGCCCGAGTACACGACTCCCGCCGACCCCGAGGACGCCCGCCGCTGGCGCGAGCGCCTCGGCGTTGATGGGTCGCAGCTGCTCGCGCTCTACGCCGGCCGCCTCGTGCGGGAGAAGGGGATCGACGTGTTGCTGGACGCCTGGCGCGCGAGCGGCGTGGACGGCGTGCTCGCTCTGGCGGGTCCGGGCCGCGCGCCCGCCGGCCACGCGAAGGTGCGCCCGCTCGGCTCGCTCGAGGCGGCCGAGCTGCGCGCGCTCTACGCCGCGGCCGACGTGCTCGTCCTCCCCTCGATCCGAACCGCAACCTTCACGGAGCCGTGGGGGTTGGTGGTCAACGAGGCCATGCATCAGGGAACTGCGCCGATAGCGACGGACGCGGTCGGCGCCGTGGCCGGCGGACTCGTGCGGGACGGCGGGAACGGGCTCGTGGTGCCGGCCGGCGACGGCGAGGCGCTCGCCGCCGGGCTGCGGACGCTCGCCGGCGATCCCGAGCTCCGGCGACGGCTCGGAGCCGCCGCTCGGGAGGACGTCGCGCCCTACACGCCCGAGGCCTGGGTCGAGGGCGTACGCGCCGCGCTCCGGGCGGTCGGGGCGGGGCGGGGTTGATAGCTTCGGCCGCGCCCATGGCCCGCATTCGCGCCACAGTCACGCTCGCGGCCGCGCTCGTCGCGCTCGCCCTACCGGCGACCGCCGCCGCGGACTACCACCGCGTGATCCGCGACTGCGCCCAGGACGGCAAGCTCGACCGGCACTACGGCAACCACGAGCTCCAGCAGGCGCACGACAACGTCCCGACCGACATCGCGGAGTACACCGACTGCAAGGCGGTCATCGCCGCCGCGATGACCAACGGCGGCAGCGGCTCCAGCACCGGGCCCGGCTCCGGCGGCGGGTCGGGTGGCGTGACGACGGATGCCGGCGCCCACGCCGCGTCCGCCGGCGACGCGGCCGCGCTCAAGAGCGAGACGAGCAGGGCCGAGAAGGCCAGGCCGTCGGTGGGGGCCGCCGGACAGACCCTCGTGCCGGCCTCGAGCGGGCTCGACCACGTGGCGGGCTCGGCCAACAAGCTTCCGGTGCCGCTGATCGTCGCGATCCTCGCGATCGCCCTCCTGTGCGCGGTCGGCGGCATCGCCGCCGCGTGGCGCCGCTGGCCCGCGCTCCTCCGTGCGCCGCTACGCCTCATCCGCCGCTAGCGCCCTTCTGGGCGCCGTCTTCGCCGCGGTCGCCTTCGGGGCAGCCGGGGGCGACGAGCTCGACCGCACGACCACCGTCGAGCTCGGCCTGATCCTGGTCTCCGGCGCGCTGATCGCCCTCGCGGTCGCGCGCGGGCGGCCCGGCCGGATCGGTGGCTGGCTCGTGCTCGGCGCCTTCGTCCTGTACGCCGGCCTCACCGCCGCGTCGGTCCTCTGGTCGATCGACCCCAACCTCACCTGGGTCGAGGCCAACCGCACGATCACGTACCTCGCCGTCTTCGGAGCGGCGCTCGCCGTCGCGCACCTCGCTCCCGAGGGCTGGTCCGTCGTCCTGCGCGGCATCCTGCTCGCGGCCTTCGCGATCTGCGCCTATGCGCTCGTCTCGCGCGCGTTCCCCGGCTCGCTCGCGGACACCGAGATCTTCGCGCGCCTCGGCGCTCCCTACGGCTACTGGAACGCGCTCGGCGCCACGGCGGCGCTCGCGATCCCGCCGGCGCTCTGGCTCGGCGCGCGGCGGTCCGGCCACGCGCCCGTCAATGCGCTCGCGTACCCGGTGCTGGCGCTCGACTTCGTCGCGCTCTTCCTGAGCTACTCGCGCGGGGCGATGGCGGCCGCGCTGATCGGAATCGTGCTCTGGCTCTGGTACGTGCCGCTGCGGCTGCGGAGCATCACTCTCCTCGCCGTGGCGAGCGCGGGCGCCGCGCCGGTGATCGTCTGGGCGCTGTCGAAGGACGCGTTCACGAAGAACCGCGTGCCGCTCGACGTGCGCCGAAGCGTGGCGTCGGAGTTCGGCGTGTTCGTGCTCGCCACCGGGCTGCTCCTCCTCGCGGCGGGCCTGGCGATCGGCTTCCGGGTGGCCCGCCGCCCACCCCGTGCCTCGTCGCGGCTGCGGGTGGGACTCGTCGCGGGGATCGTGGCGTGCCTCGTGCCGGTCGGCCT
>JAXDHW010000300.1:0-2980 GCA_034664365.1 Thermoleophilaceae bacterium | reverse complement strand
GGTCGCGCACTCCCTCTGATCAGGCCTCGGCCGGGACCTCCGCCAGCACCTCGTCGAGCGCCGTGAGGAAGCGGTCGTTCTCCTGGCGGGTGCCGTGGGTCACGCGCAGGTGGCCCTCGCCGCCGAGGGCCGCGCCGGCGCGCACGATCACGCCGCGCTCGCCGAGCCCGCGCATCACGGCGGCCTCGTCGCGGTCGCCCAGCGACAGCCACGAGAAGTTGGCCTGGCTCTCGGTGGTGTCGAGGCCGCGCTCGGCCAGCTCCTCCTCCACGTGCAGCCGCTCGATCGCCACGCGCTCCACGCGCCGCGCCACCTCGTCCTGGTGCTCGAGCGCCTCCACGGCGCCCGCCTGCGCGAGCGCGTTGACCGAGAACGGCTGGCGCACCCGGTCCACCGCCGCCCGGAAGTCCTCGGAGCACAGGCCATACCCCACCCGCAGCCCGCACATCCCGTAGACCTTCGAGAAGGTCCGCAGCAGCACGAGGTTGGGGTGGCGGTCCGCGAGCGGCAGCGACTCGTCGGGGTCCTGGAGGGTGCAGAACTCCACGTACGCCTCGTCGAGCACCACGCACACGTGCCGCGGGAGCGAGCCGACGAACGCGTCGATCTCCTCGATCGGCAGCGCCGTGGCGGTCGGGTTGTTGGGGTTGCAGACGAGGACCATGCGCGTGGCGGCCGTGACCTCACGCGCCATCGCTTCGAGGTCGTGGCGGCCCGCCGAGTCGAGCGGCACCTCGATCGCGCGCGCGCCGCTCTGGGCGGCCAGGTGCGGGTACATCGAGAACGACGGCCACGCGTAGACGATCTCGGCGCCCGGCTCGAGCAGGGCGTCGGCGCCGGCGAGCAGGATCTCGCACGACCCGTTGCCGACGGCGATCCGGCCGGGCTGGGTCTCGAGCCGCTTGGCGAGCGCCTGCCGCAGCCGCGTCTTGTCGGGGTCCGGGTAGCGGTTGAGGGTCAGAAGCTCGCGCTCGACGGCCTCGAGCACCGCGGGGTGGGGCGCCCAGGGCGTCTCGTTGGAGGCGAGCTTGACGAGCTCCCCGCCGAAGTCGTATGTGTCGGCCGCCGGGTAGACCGGGATCCGGGCCAGGCGCTCCGCGAACTCGAGGCTCACTGCGCTCCCTCCAGGTCGCGCCGCAGGCGGGCCGCGTCGCGCAGGTAGACGTGCTGCGGGCGGCGCTCCTCGTCGGCGTAGCAGTGGACCATCAGCCGGATCACCCGCTCGAGCGCCTCGGGCACGTCGATCTCACGCGCGCACAGGAGCGGCACCTGGTCGAGGCCCAGGCCGCGCGCGGCGACCGCCGGAAACGCGGCGTTCAGGTCGGGGGTGCAGGTGAAGATGCAGCTGACCATGTCGTCGGGCGTGAGCTCGTTGCGGCTCATCACCTCGCGCAGGAGCTCCTCGGTCCCCTCGCGGATCGATTCGGGGTCGTTGCGCTCGACGGTCACGGCACCGCGCAGGGCTCGCAGTCGCATGGCGACGATTCAATCAGAGGGCCGCGCCGCCGCCCGGAGGCGCTCGACCTCGGCGGCGGTGAGCCGCCGGTGCCTGCCCTCGGCCAGGTCCCCGAGCCGCAGCGGCCCGAACGCCACGCGCCGCAGTTCGACCACGCGGTGCCCGACCGTCTCGCACATCCGCCGCAGCTGTCGCTTGCGCCCCTCGCGGAGGATCACCTCGAGCACCCCGGGCCGGGTCTGGCGCACGCTCGCCGGCGCGGTCCGGCCGTCGTCGAGCTCCACGCCCTCGCGCAGCCGCCGGAGGGCCGGCTCGGACACCGGCGCCGGCTCCACGCGCGCGACGTAGGTCTTCGGCACCTCGTAGCGCGGGTGGGTGAGCAGGTTGGCCAGCTCGCCGTCGTTGGTCACGAGGATGAGGCCCGTGGTGTCCACATCGAGGCGACCGACCGGATAGAGGCGCCGCTCCGACGGCACGAGGTCGGCCACCGTCCGGCGGCCATGGGTGTCGCGCGCGGTGGAGACGATGCCGCCGGGCTTGTTGAGCGCGTACACGATGCGCGTCTCGGCCGCGGCCGGCTCGCCGTCCACGGCCACGCCGCTGCCGGCGTCCACGTCGCGCGCGGGGTCCGTCACGGTCTCGCCGCCCACGGTGACGCGCCCCTCGGCGATCAGCCCCTCGGCAGCGCGCCGGGACGCCACGCCCGCGTGGGCCAGGTACTTCGCCAGTCGCACCGCTGCCACACTAGCCCCGTGGATTTGAGCGCCCTCGACGACCTCCTCGCGCGGCACGGCGAGCCGCGCTTCCGTGCCGGTCAGGTGTGGGAATGGGTCGCGCGCGGAGCGGCGTCCTACGACGAGATGACCAACCTGCCGGCGGCGCTTCGCGAGCGGCTCGCGGCCGAGCTGCCGCTCTCGTCGCTCGCCCTGGAGGACGAGGCGCTGGCTCGTGACGGAACCCAGAAGGCGCTGTTCGCGACCGGCGACGGACGCCCGGTCGAGGCGGTGCTGATGCGCTACCGCGACGGCCGGCGGTCGCTCTGCCTCTCGAGCCAGTCCGGCTGCCCGCTCACGTGCACCTTCTGCGCGACCGGGCGGATGAAGTTCGGGCGCAACCTCACGGCCTCGGAGATCCTCGACCAGGCGCTCCACTTCCGCCGGATCGAGGCGGTCGACCACGCCGTGTTCATGGGGATGGGTGAGCCGCTGCTCAACCTCGACGCCGTCCTCGAGGCGTGCGAGCGACTGCCTTCGATCGGCATCGGCGCACGCCGCACGGCGATCTCCACGGTCGGCTGGATCCCCGGGATCGAGCGCCTCACCCGCGAGGGCCCACCGGTGCGTCTGGCGCTCTCGCTCCACGCCGCCGACGAGGCTCTGCGCTCGGAGCTGATGCCGGTGAACGACCGCTTCCCGCTACCGGACGTGCTGGAAGCCTGCCGCGCCTGGGCGTCCGCCCGCCACCAGCAGGTCTTCGTCGAGTACCTGATGCTGGACGGCGTGAACGACCGCTACGAGCAGGCGG
>JAXDHW010000293.1:0-3139 GCA_034664365.1 Thermoleophilaceae bacterium | reverse complement strand
GCATCCCTACCTAGATCGGCAGGGGCGCCCGCGGCCTTGCGCGCGTGCTGTGTCCGGGAGCGGGCGCGGCGACGAATTCGCGGTACCGCAGCCGCGGCTCACCGCCGGCTGCCGCGAAGTACTCGAGCAGGCGCCCGACGTCGAGGATGGGAGACTCCTCGGCCCGGAGCGTCGCGCCGTGGCTCGACCAGGGATAGTCGTCAGGTGTGACGCAGTAGTTGGCCTCGACCGGGTTGAGCGCGACGTATCTCACGACCGTCCAGAGCTGCTGATCCGACTCGACCCTGACGGAGCCGAACCGGCCCTGAAAGAGGTGGCCCACGCGGCTGTACCGCCGGTTGAAGAACTGCGCGTACCCGCCGTGCAGACGGTGCATGCCGACGCCGAGATTCGGCTCTTGCGTCTCGACGAGGAGGTGGACGTGGTTGTCCATGAGGCAGTACGAGAGACAGCGCCAGGACATGCGGGCGATCGCCTCCGCGAGAAGCCGCAGGTAGACCCGACGATCGCCGTCGTTACGAAAGATCAGGCCGCGGTCGTTGCCGCGCGCGAAGACGTGGTGGATCCCGGGCTCGGTCTCGGCTCGAGGCTGACGTGCCACTCCCCTCAAAGGCGGGAGCCGCCCGGAGTTCGCCCCCGCCCCAACGTTAAGGGGACTGTCCCCTTCACATGCGGTTCGGCTCTGGGACGGGCGACGCTCCGTTAAGGGGACTGTCCCCTTAACGGAGCTCGAGCAGCACGGCTACCACTGCGAGGGCCACCTCGGCGCGGGTGCGGAGCGTTTCCGTCAGCACGTACTCGTCCGGGTTGTGCGCGCCGCCGCCGCGGGGGCCGAGGCCGTCGACCGTCAGCGGCACGACGGTGGCGATGTGGCTCGCGTCGCTCGCGCCGCCGCGCTCGACGCCGGTGACGGGCCGCCCGAGCACCCCGCCCGCCCGGCTCAGGAGCTCCGCCGTCTCCGCGCGTGCGTCCATCCCGGGCCAGAGGCGCACGATCTCCGCGTCGAGCGTCGCGCCGCCGACCTCGGCGGGGACCGCGTCGCGGACCTTTCCGAAGGCGTCCGTGGTCTCGGCGCGCATGTCGCAGTAGAGCTCGCCGGCCGATGGCACCACGTTGAACGCCTCGCCGCTGTTGATGATCGTCGGTACGACGGTGAGCCGCTCGTCTCCTCGCGGCTCGTGCAGCGCCGCCACCGCCTGAGCCGCCGCGGCCAGGGCGAGCAGCGCGTTGCGCCCGCGGTCCGGAGCGGAGCCGGAGTGCGAGGAGAGCCCCTTCGCGCTGACGCGCAGCGTCGCCGCCGCCTTGCGCTTGACCACCACGCCCTCCTCCCCGTTCGGCCCGCTCGCGCCGGCCTCGAAGCACAGGCACGCGTCGAAGCCCTCGAACAGCGGCGCGTGGTGCAGCCCGCCGACGCGCCACTCCTCGTCCGTGACGAGCAGCAGCGCCGCCTCCTCGAAGTCGTCCGACCGCGCGGCGAGGGACTCGAGCACGCCGAGCGCGAGCACCACGCCGCCCTTCATGTCAACCGTGCCCGACCCGACCAGCCGGTCGCCGTCGCGCTCGAGCGGCCGGTGCGTCTCGTGGGCCACGACCGTGTCGACGTGACCCAGAAGCAACACGCGCCCGCTCCCGTTGCCGCGCACGCGCGCGAGCAGGTCGTCGGCGTAGCCCTCGGTGGAACAGGTCAGGCGCTCGACCTCGGCGTCCGGCGGCAGCAGGGCGGCCGACAGCGCCACCGCCTCCTCGGCCCCGTGCACGTCGCCCGACGGTGACGACACCGCCACCAGCGCCTCGAGCTCGCGCTCCGCACGCCGCGCGATCCGCGCGGCCTCGGCCTCGACCCACCCGTTCATGCGGGAAGTATCGGCGTGCGGCCGGTCAGCCCGTGAGCACGGCCTCGAGCCGCTGCTCGAGCGCCGCGGACACCGCATCGTGCAGCGGGCCCTCCGGCAGACGCTCGACGAGCGCCTGGAGGAAGCCGTCGATCACGAGCCGCTTGGCCTGCTCGCGCGGGAGCCCGCGCGACATCAGGTAGAAGAGCTGCTCGCGGTCGATCTGGGCGATCGCCGCCGCGTGCGTGCAGCGCACGTCGTTGGCGAGGATCTCGAGGCCGGGAATCGCGTCCGCGTGCGCGCGCTTGGAGAGCAGCAGGTTGCGACTCTCCTGGAACGCGTCCGTCTGCTGGGCGCCCGGATCGACCTTGATCATCCCGCGCCAGACCGCCGTCGAGCGACCGGCCAGCACGCCGCGGAAGGCGAGATCGGACGTGGTGTTGGGCGCCGCGTGCTCCTGAGTGGTGTCGAAGTCGAGGTGCTGCCGCCCACGGCCGGCGTAGGCGCCCGTCACGCGCGCCTGGGCGCCGGGCCCGCGCAGCTGCGTCTCCATCCGCACCTTGCCGCGGCCCGAACCGAACCCGAGCGCGACCCAGTCGAGCGAGCCGTCGCGATCCACCACCGCGCGCTGGGTGCCGAAGATCCAGCTCTTCTCCGAGAGCCCCTGCGCGGTGACGTAGCGCAGCCGCGCATTGGCGCCCACGACGAGCTCGGTCACGCCGTTGAAGAGCCCCTCGCCCTCCTCGGAGCTGACGTACTGCTCCCAGATCTCCGCCTCGGCGCCCTCCTCGAGCACGATCAGCGTGCGGTGGTTGAGCGCGCTCCCCGCCGGGCCGACCACCGCGTTGCGCGACAGCGGGGACTCGAGCCGCACCCCGCGCGGCACGAAGACGAACAGCCCCTCACCGCGCGCGGCGTCGTTGCGGGCTACGAAGGGATCGTCCGACGGGACCACGGAGCCGAGGTGGGCCTCGACGAGCTCCGAGTGTCGCTCCAGCGCCTCGGCGAGCGAGCAGACGATCGCGTCGCCGAGCGCACCGTCCGCGGGCGCCTCGAGCAGCGGGCTGCCGCCCTCCCCAGCCGGCGCGGCCACGAACGAATCGAGATCGAGTCCGGTGAGGTCGGTGAACTCCCAGCCGGGTCTGCCCTTGAACTCGGGGAGCGGAGGCGCTTCGAGCAAGGCCTCAGCCAATCGAGCCCTCCATCTGGAGCTCGATCAACCGGTTCATCTCCACCGCGTACTCCATCGGGAGCTCCTTGGTGATCGGCTCGATGAAGCCGTTGACGATCAGCTTGGACGCCTCCTC
>JAXDHW010000287.1:0-2681 GCA_034664365.1 Thermoleophilaceae bacterium | reverse complement strand
GCGTACTGGCCCTCCAGGGCGACTTCGAGGCTCATGCCGCGATGCTGGCCGAGCTGGGCGCGGAGGCGCGCGAGGTGCGCGTGCCGGCGGACCTGGAGGGGCTCGACGGGCTGGTGCTGCCCGGCGGTGAGTCCACGACCATGACGCTCGGCCTCGAGCGCGAGGGGCTCGCCGAGCCGCTCCGCTCGCTCGTGGGGTCGGGCACTCCGACGCTTGCCACCTGCGCCGGGATGATCGTGCTCGACCGCGACCACCTCGGAGTGCTCGACCTGACCGCTCGCCGCAACGCGTTCGGCCGGCAGGTGCGGAGCTTCGAGACCGACCTCGACGTCACGGGTCTCGGCCCGGGGGCCCTGCGGGCCGTGTTCATCCGCGCGCCCTGGGTCGAGGAGCACGGGCCGGAGGTCGAGGTGCTCGCCTCGGTCGACGGGCGCCCCGTGGCCGTCAGGCAGGGCCACGTCCTGGCCGTGGCGTTCCACCCGGAGCTCACGCGCGACGTGCGCGTGCATCGCTGGCTGCTCGACACGGTGGCGGCGCGCGGCCGCGCCATCCAGGAGGCCGCGTGAGGGACCAGCGGGCGGACGCCCTCGCCCAGATCATGGTGCGCTACTCCACGGAGGTGCGCGAGGGCGACGTCACGGTCATTCAGTCGACCACCAACGCGGAGCCGCTCGTGCAGGCCGTGTACGAGGAGGTGCTGCGCGCGGGCGGGCTGCCGATCGTGCAGCTCACGACCGAGGGGGCCGCGCCGGCCTTCTACGACCTGGCGTCCGACGCCCAGCTCGAGTGGATCCCGCCCACGGCGCAGTGGGTGGCCGACCACGCCGACGTGCGCATCGCGATCATGGCCGACAGCAACGCACGCGAGCTTTCGCAGGTCGAGCCCGGGCGCCAGGCACAGGTGCAGAAGGCGCGCAAGCCGCTGCTCGACGCGGCGATGCAGCGCAGCGCGGCGGGCGACTACCGCTGGTGCCTCACGCTCTTCCCGACCAACGCCTATGCGTCGGAGGCGGGCATGTCGCTCGCGGCCTACGAGGATCTGTTCTACGCGGCCTGCTTGGCCACCGACCCCGACCCGGTCACCGCCTGGGCGCGCCAGTCCGACGAGGTCAAGCGGCTCGCCGAGTGGATGCAGGGCAAGGAGGAGGTGCACGTGCGCGCGCCGGGCACCGACATCCGGCTCGGCGTGGCGGGGCGCACCTTCATTCCGTGCTTCGGCGACCGCAACATGCCGGACGGGGAGTTCTTCACGGGTCCCATCGAGGACTCGGTCGAGGGCGAGGTGGCGTTCTCGTTCCCCGCCTCGTATGGCGGGCGCGAGGTGGCCGGCGTCCGCTTCAAGTTCGACGGCGGGAAGGTGGTTGACGCCTCGGCGAGTGCGGGGGAGGAGTTCCTGATCTCCACGCTCGACACGGACGACGGCGCGCGGCGCCTCGGGGAGCTCGGCATCGGCACGAACTACGGGATCACCACCGGTACCAAGGAGATCCTGCTCGACGAGAAGATCGGCGGCACGGTCCACATGGCGATCGGCGCGAGCTACCCGGAGTCGGGCGGCGTCAACGAGTCGGCCGTGCACTGGGACTTCGTCTGCGACCTCCGCCAGGGCGGGTCGATCGAGGTCGACGGCGTCGAGATCCAGCGCGACGGCAAGTTCCTGGTCTGACCGTTTGCCCCACCCGGCGCCGGGTATTACCCGGATGGTGCAACGCACCCCGTTGGGGTTACCTGGGGAGAGGAAGAGGAATGACGGTCGACGGTGTGAGGGCGGCGCTCCGCGAGCGCATCGCCCGAGGGGCGACCCTCGAGGAGTTGGACACGATCGTCCGGATGACGCGCGGCCTGGGCGAGCGCCAGCGCACCGCGCTCGTCGGTGAGGCCCTCCGCTACGACCCGCGCGAAGCGACCCTCCGCCGCGTCGAGGGCGTCCGCTCCGCGCTCAGCCGCATCCGGCAGACCTAGGTCCTACTTCGGGGCCTTCAGCTTCACGCGCCCGGAGCTGCGGCGCTTCGTGCCGAGGCGATCGGTGGCGGTCGCCTTGGCCCGGACCTTCAGCGAGGAGCTCTTGGACAGCAGGGACAGCCCTTCTGCGCTGAGCCTCACCTTCACCTTCGCCGTCGCGCCGCGCCCGATCTTGAATCCATGATGGCCGAGCTTCACGCTCTTGCCGTCCTTTCCCTTCCGGACGAGGGTCAGCGTGCCCCGGCACGGGCCCGCCACGGTCGCCGAGCAGCGCACGTGGATCCGCGCGGCGTTGCCGGTCACGTTCGCGCTCTGCGTGGGGATCGTCACCCCCGCGAACGGATCCGTGAACTCGTCGGCGCCCATGTCCACGCGGGCATTCAGGATCCGGTGCTGACCCTCGAAGTCGATGGTGAGCCCCGCCGGGATCGAAGCGTTCTTCCCCCTGTTGAGTGTCGGGCTGGTGCCGGTCTCGTGCACGTCGCCGTGAGCCGCGTCGGCGAGGTTGGGCGGAGCACAGATGTTGCCCGCGCCAGGGAGCACCGCGGGTCCGCACGCGTCCGAGCTCGTGACCTTCCGTCCGGCTCCGAAGCCGGTCAGGTTCGCCGGGCCGCCGAAGCTGCCGGCGACGATCGAGTTGCGCAGGGTGAGCTTGTCGTCGGGTCCGCCGGACAGGCCGCTGGTGGCCCCACCGCCGCTCGTGGTGTTGCCCGTGATCG
>JAXDHW010000222.1:0-2568 GCA_034664365.1 Thermoleophilaceae bacterium | reverse complement strand
CTCGAGGGCGCGGAGCCCCAGAACGACCTCGTGGAGGGCAACAGGCTGGCGAGGAACTCCCCGTTCGACGTCGACTGGGACGGCAGCGGCACGGTGCGGTTCAACGGCAACACCTGCGCGAGGTCGCAGCCGAGCGGGCTGTGTGAGTAGTCGCCGTCGGGTTATGCGGCCGCTAGCATCCGGCCCGATGGAAGCCCGCCGAACAGACCTCCTGCGCGCCTCGCCGCGCATGTTCGACAACGAGTTGCTGGACAAGCTCTCGCGAGTCCACCCGGCCGTGCCGGTGATCCTCTTCGTGCCCGCGATCGGCGTGCTGCTCGGTCTGGCCGTGGGCCGCGTGAGCGCCCTCGGGTTCGTCGGCCTGGTGGCCGGCGGCTACGCCTTCTGGACCCTGTCCGAGTACTGGATCCACCGGATCATCTTCCACTTCGAGCCCGAGGAGGGCTTCGGCGCTCGGCTCCACTGGATCATCCACGGGGTCCACCACGACCACCCCAACGACCCGCTCCGGCTGGTCATGCCGCCGTCGGTCAGCGTGCCGCTCTCGTCGCTCTTCGTGCTCGGCTTCTACGCGGTGCTCGGGTCACCGCTCTTCCTGCCGTTCGCGGGCGGCTTCCTGGCGGGCTATCTCATCTACGACATGACCCACTACCACCTGCACCACCACAAGCCGAAGACCTGGATGGGCAGGCGCCTGCGCGAGCTGCACATGCGCCACCACTTCCAGGACCACACCACCGGCTTCGGCATCAGCGCCCCGTACTGGGACCGCTTCTTCGGCACCTTCTCGCGAGTGGCCGAGCGCGAGAAGACCGCGGCCGAGCCGCGCTAGCCGTGAGCCGCCTCGTGCGGCTACCCTCTCCCGACTTGCGGCTGTGGCGGAATTGGCAGACGCGCGGCGTTCAGGTCGCCGTGGGGGCAACCCCGTGGAGGTTCGAGTCCTCTCAGCCGCACTCTTCGACCGGGTAGCCGAGGCGCTCCCAGGTCCCCACCCCGCCGGGGACCACGTGCAGCACGCTCTTCGCCCCCAGGCGCTGGAGCAGGCTCGCCGCCACCGCGCTCCGCTGGCCTGACATGCAGATGGCGGCGACGGGCTGCGCCGCGTCGATCCCGTCGGGGATCGCGTCGATGTCGTGGTACGGGGTGTGCACGGAGCCGGGGATCCGCGACCTGCGCCATTCCTTGTCCTCGCGGACGTCGAGGATCTGGACGTCGTCGCCCAGCTCGCGCAGCCCCTCGACATCGATCCGATCGATCCGATCCACCTCGCGGCCCTCAGCGCGCCAGCTCGTGAGCCCGCCCGCCAGGAACCCGCCCAGCGCGTGGATGCCCACCGCCACGGCCAGCCTGGCCGCCTGGTGTCCGTCGTCGTCGTCGCGGCCCACGAACACGATCTCCTGGTCGCGGTCCGCGATCCATGCGAGCTTGGTCCCGAAGCCCGAGCGCATCATCGTGTTCGAGACCGAGCCGGGCACGTGGGCGTCGTCGAATTGGAAGTCGGTCCGCACGTCGACCACGAGCGCGCCGTCGCGGCGCTTCTGGTCGACCTGGCGCGGCGTGAGCGGCAGCACCTCGACCCCGTGCGTCACGAGCGGACCGCGATTGAGCGCGACGATCCCCTGGAAGTTGGGCGGCTGCGGAGCGAGCGCCGAGATCGCCCGCTCGACGAAGCGCGACTCGTCCTCCTCGGCGAGCAGCGAGTTGTGGTGGCGTTCGTAGCCGATCGTCGACGACACCTTCATATCCATCCCGGGCCCCCCGCACAGGGAGCCGCCGAGATGCCCGGGCCAGATCTCGCACTCGTCCGGGAGCGTGAGCAGCCGCTCGTGCAGGGAGTGGAACATCGCCCGCGCGCCGTCGCGCGGCTCGACGGCGAGGTCCGGCCGCGCCACGTCGTTCACGAACAGCGTGTCGCCTGTCAGCACCGCCCACGGCTCCTCCCCGCGGTCGGTGTCGACCAGCGCGAACGACGTGTGCTCTGGTCGGTGGCCCGGCGTGTGGACGGCGCGCACGACCACGCTGCCGAGGCGAAGCTCCCAGCCGTCGTCGAACGGCTCGTGCTCGTACTCCGCGCCCGCCTCACGGTGGACGTGGATCGTCGCGCCGGTCGCCGCGGCCAGGCGCCCGTGTCCGGACACGTGGTCGGCATGCGTGTGGGTCTCGAGCACGTGGGCGATCTCCACGCCCACGTAGCGCGCGAGCTCCAGGTAGGGGCCGATCTCGAAGCGCGGGTCGACGATCGCCGCCACGCCCGCGTCCTCGTCGCCCACGACGTATGAGGCACAGCCGAGGTCGTCGTGCACGATCTGACGGAAGA
Organism: Thermoleophilaceae bacterium; assembly: GCA_034664365.1. Lineage (GTDB taxonomy): Bacteria > Actinomycetota > Thermoleophilia > Solirubrobacterales > Thermoleophilaceae > AC-37. The sequence continues at coordinate 251 of JAXDHW010000222.1, read as the reverse complement.
CCATCGGGGCAAGCATAATTCGGGCCACCGGCCCCCATGGACGTCTTCCGCACACCCGACGAGCGCTTCGCCGACCTGCCCGGCTACGCGTTCGAGCCGCACTACGCCGAGGTCGACGGTCTGCGGCTCCACTACGTGGACGAGGGCGAGGGACGGCCCGTGGTGTGCTTCCACGGCGAGCCGAGCTGGGCCTACCTCTACCGCAAGATGGTCGCGCCGCTGGTCGCCGGCGGCCACCGCGTGATCTGCCC
>JAXDHW010000217.1:0-12253 GCA_034664365.1 Thermoleophilaceae bacterium | reverse complement strand
CTCGTAACCGTTCGAGTCGGGGCTGCCGTCGTAGCTCCCCTTGTCGTGGAAGTTGCCGTCGCCGTCCTGCTTGATCTTGTCCTTGGTGCCGTCGACGTCGTTGGTGCCGTCCGGTCCCCAGGTGAGGTGGTGGCCGGTCGAGTCCTTCTTCTTGCAGGTGGCCTTCCAGTTCTGCTTGAAGTACTTGATCCGCCCCTTCGAGTTGACCTTGACGACGGTCTTCCTGTGCTGGGACGACTCGCCCACGTACTTGCCCTGCTTGGGCACGACGGCGAGTGCGACCGCGGCGCACGCCAGCAGCGCGAGGCACGCCGAGATGGCCACGAAGATTGCGCGTCTACTGCTCATTGGTCTCCTTCTCGTAGGGGTAAGGCCTCAGTCGGTTTGGGACGCGGCCAGGTCCGGGAGGATCTCACCGGCATCCACGGCGCGCAACCACATCGGCAGCACGGGCACCTGGAACAGCCCAGAGGCCTCCGCGCGCGCCTCCGCGATCTCCTCCGAGTACCAGTAGCGCTCGAACTCGAGCTTCGAGCCGAACGACGCGATCTGCATGAAGTCGAGCGGGTCGTCCTTCGAGCGCAGGAACGCCCAGTAGGTCGCGCCGTAGTCGATCACCGACGCCGCGGCGGGTCGCCACGCGTCCTCGAACTTGTCCCCCCGGAACGGGTTGGCGTGCCAGAGGATGAGGACGACGCTGTCGTCCGGCCTCACGCGCCGACCTCCGCGTAGATGGCGCCCGGCCCCTCCTCGGTCTTGCCCTGACCCTCCTCCGAGGCCCCGACCAGGATCGCGATCTTGCCGAGGTGCTTGTTCTCCTTCATCAGCTGGTGCGCCTCGGCCACGCCGTCGAAGCCCATCACGCGCCAGAGCACCGGGCGGATCTCGCCGGACGCGATCAGCTCGTTGGCCTTCGTGCACTCCCACGCGTTGGCGAAGTGCGAGCCGAGGATCTCCTTCTGGCGCATCCACAGGTAGCGCACGTCGAAGTCGAGGTTGTAGCCCGTGGTGCCGGCGCAGATCACGACCTTGCCGAACGGCTTGACTACGAACACCGAGGTGGGGAACGTGGCCTGGCCGACATGCTCGAAGACGATGTTGGGGTCGTCGCCGAGGATCTCGCGGACGGCCTTGCCGAATACGCGCATCGCCTTGAAGCGATCCTTCTCCTCGTCCGGCGACTCGCCACCCTTGCGCATCATCGCCGCGTGCTCGTTGCGGTCGATCCAGCCGGTGATCCCGAGCTGCTCGAGCAGGGCGCCCTTCTCGGCTGACGACACGACGCCGCACGAGAGCGCGCCGGCGAGCCGGCAGAGCTGCGTGGCGAACACGCCGAGGCCGCCGGCGGCGCCCCAGATCAGCACGCGGTCGCCCGCCTGAATGTTGCAGCGGTTGATCAGCATCCGGTAGGCGGTGAAGTAGGTGAGGCCGTAGGACGCGGCCTCCTCCCAGTTCAGGTTGGCCGGCTTGGGGATGAGCTGCTGCGCCTGCACCTTGGTGAACTGCGCGAACGAGCCCCACGAGGTCTCGTAGCCCCAGATCCTCTGCGATGGCGCGGCCATCGGGTCGAGGCCGTGGACCTCGGGATCCTCGTAGGAAGCCTGGTTGCAGTGGATGATGACCTCGTCGCCGGGCTTCCAGCGCGTCACGCCGGGGCCGGTCTTCCAGACGACGCCTGACGCGTCCGAGCCGCCGATGTGGTGGTCCTCGTCCGGGTGATAGCGGAAGACCGAGACCGGCTTGCCCATCGCCGCCCAGACGTTGTTGTAGTTGACGCCCGCGGCCATCACGCGCACGACGACCTCGAGCGCGCCCGGCTCGGGTACCTCGATCTCCTCTAGCTGGAAGGCGTCCGTGGGCTCGCCCTCGCGCTCCTGACGGATCACCCACGCGGCCATCGTCTCGGGCAGCGTGCCGGGCTCCGTCCCGACGTCGGTTACGTTCTTCAGGTCAACGGCCATGCGGCGATTCGTCCTCCAGGGTCGCGGTTGCGGCTGGGGATCGTACCGGGCGACCGGCGCCCGCCGGCCCGCGCTAGCCGACGCCGACGGGCTCGGCGGCCTCGGGCTGGACGCCCGCCCGCTCCGCCCTCTCCGGCTGGGTGGCCGGGTCGGGCCGCTGCGCCTCGGTGGTGCGCTTCGGCCCGATCAGGAGCAGCGCCAGGACCGCGCCCACGGCGGCGACAGAGGCCGACAGCGTCAGCCCCCCGCCCAGGGCGTATACGAACGCGTCGTGCATGGCCGCGCCGACCTGCTTGGCCTGCGCCGGTGCGATGCCGTGGAGCGACTGCGAGCTCGCGCCCGAGCCGAGGTTGTCGACGATCGACGATCGCACGCCGTTCGGCAGGTGCAGCCCGGACAGCTTGCTGTCGATGCGCGTGCGCGCGAGGCTCTGGAACAGCGCCCCGATCGCGGCGACGCCGAAGGTTCCGCCGACCATCCGGAACATCGACAGGATGCCCGACGCGGCGCCCGCCTTCTCGGGCGTGACGGCGTTCATGCCGGCGGTCGACATGGGCGACATCGTCAGGCCCATGCCGAGGCCCATGATGATGAACGCGGGCAGCAGCTCGCCGTAGCCCGAGTTGACCGTGACCTGGCTCTGCATGAAGAGCGCGATCGCGGCGAGCGACAGCCCGGTGACGATCAGGGGCCGCGGGCCGATGCGGTCCGCCAGCCGCCCGGAGATCGGTGCGGCGAAGATGATCACGACGGTCGAGGGCAGGAAGCGCAGGCCGGCCTCGAGCGGGCTGTACCCGAGGATGTTCTGCATGTACAGCGCCATGAAGAAGAACAGGGCGAGCATCGCGAACGAGACGATGAACGCGACCGAGCTGGCGCCCGCGAACGACTTCGACCGGAAGTACTCGAACTGCACCATCGGCGCGCGCCCGTGCATCTCGACGAGCACGAACGCGACGATGCCGACGACGGCCGTGGCGAGCAGTGCGACGATCGATGCCGACCCCCAGCCCCATCTGTTGCCCTCGACGAGTGCGAGCACCAGGGCGGTCAGGCCGACGGACAGGGCGGCGATGCCGGGGTAGTCGACGCGGCGGTCGACGGTCGGGTCACGCGACTCGCGTGTGGCGAACAGCGTGACGATCACTGCGCCGACGGCGACGGGCAGGTTGAGGAAGAAGATCGCGCGCCAGGAGACGTACTCGGTGAGCGCGCCGCCGACGGCCGGGCCTGCCGCGAGCGCGAGGGCCGAGACGCCGGCCCAGGTCCCGATCGCCCGCCCGCGCTCGTGCGCGGGGAACGTGTTGGAGATGATCGAGAGGGTGCCGGGCATCATGAACGCGCCGCCGATCCCCTGGATCGCGCGGCCGGCCACGAGCCACTCCTGCGTCGGGGCGAGCCCGATTAGCGCGCTCGACGTTGCGAAGACGACGACGCCGAAGAGGAACATGCGGCGGCGCCCGAAGATGTCGCCGAGCCGCCCGCCGGTGACCAGCAGCACCGCGAACGTGAGCGTGTAGGCGTTCACCGTCCACTCGAGCGAGGAGAGCGACGCGTGGAGGTCCTTCTGGATCGAGGGCAGCGCGACGTTGACGACCGTGTTGTCGAGCATCAGCATGAACAGCGCGAAGCACATGGCGGCGAGCGTCCACCACTTGCGGTTGTCCTCGGTCAGGCGGAGTCGCGCCGGCATCAGGAGGCCGTTCGGCGGGAGGGCTTCCGGGGCGCCGCGCAGCGGCTTGCGATCTCCTCGCGCTCGGCGAGCGGGGCGAGGGCCGCGGCGAGCTTCGTGCGCTCGCGCGTCGACAGCGTGGCCACGAACTTCTCGATCCCGGCCAGCCGCAGCTCGGTGAGGCGCTCGAGGAGCTCCGGCGCGTCGGGGGTCGCGCGGACCTGCTTCATGCGCCGGTCGTCTGCGTCCTCGGCGCGCGTCACGAGCCCGCGCTGCACGAGCCCGTCGATCGACCGGCTGACGGCGGGGAGGGACAGCCCGAGCCTGTCGGCAAGCTCCTTCAGGGACATCTGGTCCGAGTCGTAGGCCAGGACGTGGAGCGCTCGCAGCTGCGTCAGCGAGAGCTCGAGCTCGCCGACCGCGCGCACGTACTCGCCGCCGTGGCCGTGCAGGAGGAACTTGAGGAGCCCGAAGAGGTGCTCGGTCAGGCGAGCGTCGGGGCCCTCGGTGGCGGGGCGGCCCTTCGCTGCCGGCGTCGACGAGATTGCTTGCACGGACGCAAGTATTGCATAGGCATGTCTGAATTGGCCAGCTGGCCAATGTGAGATCGGGCACGTTCCGTCCGCCTCCCGGCGTACGGTGAAACGCTGCCATGGAAGCCGCTACGCCACTCCGCCAGCCCCACGTCCGCACGATCGGCGACCGCCTCGCGGTCGACGGTGTCGTGGTCCAGGACGAGGCTGCGGTCAGGCTCGTCCGCGAGCGCGAGGAGGCGGGCGACGATCCGGTCAAGGCGGTCGTCGACGCGATCGAGATCGGCGCGCGGGTGCTCGACCGCGAGCAGGCCGGCGCCAACGCCGACTTCGTCCGGAGCGAGTTCGAGCGGGCGGCCCGCGAGCTCGAGACGGGGTTCGCCGATCGCGCCCGCCAGGTGGGCGACGACTGGCGCAAGATGGTCGACGAGGTCTTCGGGGCCGAGGCGGGTCACGTCACCAAGGCGCTCGAGCGCCACTTCTCCGACGACAGCGACACGGCGGTGCAGAACCGCGTTCGCGACCTGATCAACGACGTGATGGCCCGTTCGCGCGAGGACCTGCTCAAGCAGTTCTCGTCGGCCGACGGCCAGAACCCGCTGGCCGAGTTCAAGGCGCGCACGGTCGAGGCGCTGCGTGCGGCGTCGGACCAGCAGGCCGAGACGCTGCGCGGCGTCGAGAAGCGGATGGCCGACCTCCAGGTCGAGCTCCAGGCGCTGCGCGACCAGCGCCAGAAGGAGGAGGAGCTCGGCGAGGAGCGCGAGCGCGGCACCGCCAAGGGGCGCACGTTCGAGGAGGCCGTCTACGAGGCGGTCGAGTCGATCGCGCTCGGGCTGGGCGACGACTGCGACGCGGTTGGCGACGTCAAGGGTGCAACCGGCAAGACGGGCGACGTCGTCGTCGCGATCGACGCCTGCAACGGCCCGGCGCGCGGGCGGATCGTCTTCGAGGCCAAGAACAGCAAGCTGTCGAAGCCCAAGGCGCTCGAGGAGCTCGACGCCGGGATGCGCCAGCGCGACGCCGAGTTCGCCGTCCTGGTGGTCCCGGACCACGACAAGCTGCCGGCCCGCACCCAGGCGCTCCGCGAGTACAACGGCGACAAGCTGATGGTGGCGTGGGATCCGGAGGGGGAGGGAGACCTCCTCACGCTCCGCGTCGCCTACTCCCTCGCCCGCGCGCGCGTGCTGATGAAGCGCGCCGACGGCGACGGGATCGACGCGGGCGCGCTGCGCGCGGTGGTCGAGCGCACGGTCGGAGCGATGGAGGACGTGCGCCGGATCAAGCAGCAGCTCACCGGTGCGGAGACGGGCATCTCCAACGCCAAGACGATCCTCGACGGGATGGCCGCCACGGTCCGCGGGCGCCTGGCGGAGCTCGACCAGCTGTTGGCGGAGGCCGGCGCGCCGGAGCCGGAGCCGGACGCCGCGCCCGAGTCGGCGCCTCAGGCGTCACTCATCGACTGAGCAGCGAGCCCGAAGCGGACCTGCGGACAGCTACGGCAGCAGTACCTGCCCCGACGACGACTCGCGCTCCTTGCCGACCGCCAGCGTGGCCGGCTTGATCTGGCGCGCGGCCGCCCTGTCGGACCCGGCCTTCACCGTGTAGGTCCCCGGCTCGAGCGTCTCCTGGATGCGCGCGGCGTCGAGCGGGTTGATCGGTCCGACCTGCTCGGTGGTGTTGTGCGGCCCGCCCTCGAGGGTGACCGTGTGGGACTGCTTCGACTGGTTCGAGATGAGGATCGTGACCGGCCCGGCGCCGAGCTTGCTCGGCTCGACGGACACGGCCTTGTCGGTGATCACACCGGACAGCTCGACGGGCGCCGGCGGTCGCGGCTTGTTCTTGAAGTCGCTGCCGCCGCCGCATCCGGCTATCGCAGGCATCGCCAACCCCCCAACGAGGAGTACAGCGACGCGGGTCCTTCCGACTCTCGTCATCCTCCTCCTCCCCCACATCCCGTGGCGGACACCCTACCCGAACCAGACGGACGTTCGCGAGGAAATGAGGTCGTCCACCTCTGCCTGGATGCGCTCGCGGACCTCCTCGGAGAGGGATCGGACGAGCTCCAGGTCCTCGGCGTCGTCGGGTCCATGGTCCTCGAGCGAGATCGGCTTCAGGAATCGGATCTTGAACTTGGCGGGCAGGTACATCATCCCCGCCGCGAGCCCGAAGTGCGGGAACGCGTGGTTGATCGGGAAGTAGATCAGCCCTGTGAGCCGCTGGAGGAGCGGCACGTGGGCGAAGATCGGCATCGCCTCCTCGGCGCCGATCACGGCGATCGGGACGATCGGCACGCCGGCGCGCAGAGCGGTCTTCACGAAGCCGCCGCGGCCGAAGCGCCGCAGGCGGTAGCGCTGCCAGTAGAGCTTGCGCGAGCCCTTCTGTCCCTCCGGGAAGACGAGCACGAGCTTGCCCTCGTCGTGCAACAGCCGTTGCGCGTTCGCGGGGTGCGCGGCGACCAGCCCGATCTTGTTCGTGAGCATCCCGACGCCCGGGTAGCCCTTGAACCAGTGCTCGCCGAGCATGTACAGCGGGCGCCGCGCGGGGTGCTCGTTGCGCAGGGCCTGCATGATCATCGGCGCGTCGGGGGGCAGCGCGCCGGAGTGGTTCGACACGAGCAGCGCGCCGCCGTCGGCCGGCACGTTCTCGATCCCCTCGACCTCCACGCGGAACCAGTAGCGGTAGTAGAAGTCGAGCAGCGGCTCCATCAGCTGGAAGACGCGCTCGGACCGTCCCCAGTCGTCGACCTCGCGGCCGGGGTCCTGCGCCGGGATCAGGTCGCGGAGCAGACGCGGGTCGGGCTCGAGGTCGGTGGCCTCGCCCCGCTCGGGCGTCGGGAGCTGGTACGGGTCGGCGCGCGGGTCGTACTCGACGGTGCGCGCACGCGGCTCCTCGGCGCCGGCGCCGGAGGTGAGGGGACCGCCGAGTAGCGGGCTGTCGGCCGTCAGGCGCCCGCGACGAGCTGCCGCTCGTCGTCGAGCTCCCTGAGCTTCCTCTGCAGTCGGTCCCACGACTCGCCCTCAGCCTCCTCGTAGTCCCGGCCCTCGCGATCGCGGGTGCTGTCGCTGTAGGCCTCCCAGGCCTGGCGCTGCCGCTGCTCTATTTCAGCGAGACGGCGGGCCCTGTGGTCCGAGATGTATGTGGTCATGCGAAGCTCGCTCCGGTGGAGTGATGGGCGAGGTGCCGGGATGGTACCCCGTACGCCGACGGTGTTACCCAGGAATTGGGACGGCCACTCTCAGCCGCCCGTGCGGAAGTGCCAGGTCCGGCCCGCGGGCGCGATCGTGTTCTGGCCGCGGTCGACTATCCGGGCCGTCAGCTTCACCGCGTAGCGCGCGTGGCGGTTGAGCCGCTCCTTCGGGGTGAGGCGCGCCCGCTGCGTGGCGGGGTCGTAGGTCACGCGTGCGCTGACCTTGTGGCCGTCCGACGCGAGGAGGCGGACCGAGCTCGTGTTGACGCCGGTGACCTGCTCCGAGAAGCGCACCCGAACCTTGGTCTTGCGCGACACGTCCGTGGCCTCCACCGTCGGGGTGCGGCGGAGGACGCGCGGGCGCCTGAAGTCCGTGGTCAGGAGCCCGGTGACCGATCGGTCGTCGACGGCGCTGAAGTCCCAGTCGCCCAGCTCGGGCCTGAACCCGTTCTGCGCGACCCCGGCGTTGATCAGCACGGCCGTGACGCGGGAGTAGCCGCCGGGGTTCGCGAGCGTCACGTGGCCGCGGCCGCCGTTCGGGAGCCGCTTGAGCTTCACGTCGATCGCCCCGGCCGTCTCGGAGCCCTGCCGGCCGACCAGCGCGACGGCCCCGGGTGTGCCGTGCGACAGGTTGCCCACGAACCTGATCCGGGCGTCCGCGGTCGGCGTCACGCGCACGAGCGCGTAGCCGGTGTGGTCGAGGTGGCCGGTAACGCCGGCGCCCGGTACGAGGCTCTTCGCGCTCGACCGCTTTACGTCCGGCCAGCTCGCCCCCTCCTCGAACGGCCCCGCGGTGGAGCGCCACTCCGCGGTGTCGGCCGCGAAGCGGGTGAACGCGTCGAAGAAGCTCGTGCCGTGCGTGCGAAGCGAGGCGTCGTAGGCGCCCGGCGCGAACGACGGCGGGCTCGTGTCGAGCGACATCTCCCACGCGCCGCGGACCACGGCCTCGCCGTAGTGAGCCTCGAGCCAGCGGTTCCAGACCGCGTCGCCGTAGACCTTGAGGTTGACCGCCGACGCGGGGTCGGTCGCGTCGAACGCCGTGAGCGGGACCTGCGTGAGCTGCGTCCAGCGCTTCAGGTAGCCGACGTAGTCGTTGACCGAGTCGTAGACCTTGTCCTCGGCCCACACCGCCGTCGACTCGAACATCCACGTGTCCTGGAGCCAGTCGTAGCCGAACTGGAGGACGTGGTTGTACTCGTGCGCCGCGGTCACCTCCATCGGTTCGAGCGGGTCGGTGTAGCGCGGGAACTCGGCGTGGCTGAAGTCGTTGTCCATCACGAGGTACGCGAACTGCGAGTTGCCCTTCTGGTTCGGGTCGGGCGTGGAGTAGCCGAAGATCCCCTGGTCGCCGAGCTGCTTGATGTACACGTCGGTCTTGTCGACCCCGCCGCCGCGCGTGCCGTCGCTCACGGGCTCGCGCCAGGCCATGTCCACGTTCTCGACCTGGTGCACGTGCTCGAACACGCCGGCCATCGTCTCCACGTAGTTGGGGATCCCGTCGTGGTCGGAGTCCGCGGACGGGGGCGCGTCCTTCTGGTTGGTCGTGTTGATCGCCACCCAGTGGATGCAGAAATGGACGCCGCAGAACGGCGACTTGGGTGCCTCGGGCACGGCGTATGCATCCTCGCCCGGCTGCGACTGCCCGATCGTCGGGCGGAGCATCATCCGGCGCGCGGCGCGGCGGTCGCGCGGCGAGAGGTCCGGCAGTCGCTGGGCGAGCTCGCGCAGGAGCGGGGTGAGCTCGAAACCGGACTTCACCCCGTGGCCGTCGCGGACGGCCTTCACCTGATGGAGGACGCTCACCGCCTCGTCGTGGCGCGTGGCGGCGCTCGCCGCGGCGGGCACGGCCAGGGCGAGGCACACGAGGACGATCGGGGCCGGGCGGAGTCGCACGAGCTGCTCAGCTAACACCGAACGGCAGCTCGACTACCGCCGCCGTGGCGCCGGTGTCGCCGAGGGCGAGCTCGTCTCCCGGAGACGCCTCGCGCCGGACAAGGGCGAGCCCGATCGGCCCGTGCACCGGCGAGACCGCGGTCGACCCGAGCGTGCCCACCGTGCGCTCGCCGAGGCGGAGCTCGGTGCCGCTCGGCACGGGATCCGACAGCCGCAGGCCGCGCAGGTGGCGGTTGGGCCTGCCCTTGTAGTGGAGCCGGGCGACCGTCTCCTGCCCGACGTAGCAACCCTTGCTGAAGCTCACGGCGCGGTCGTTGAGGTCCGCCTCCTCGGGGATCGTGTCGGCGTCGAAGTCGACGCCGAAGCGCGGCCGGCCCGCCTCGATGCGCAGGAGCTCGGCGGCATCGGGCGACACGGGCTCGACGCCGAGCGCGGTCCGTGCCGCGTCCGCGTCGGCCGCCGGGCAGATCACGTCGACTCCGAGGTGGGTGGTCACGTACAGGCCGTGATCGCCGGTGACGAACGCGTGCTCCTCCGCGGGCGGCTCCACGTCGAGCCTCGCCCTGGCCGCCGGCCCGAGGAGCGACAGGATCGCGTAGCCGGCCGTCACGTCCTCGGCGCTCACGTCGCGGCCGATGCCGTAGGTCTCCACCGTGCGGGCCATCACGGCCTCGAGGCCGGGCTCGGTGTCGAGCCAGATCCAGTCCTCGCCGCGGAGCACGCGCATGTCGACCCGCACCTTGCCCTTGTGGGTGAGCAGCGCGGCGTAGCAGCCGTGGCCGGGCGCGAGACCCTCGACGTCGTTGGTCACCTGGCCCTGGAGGAACTCGGCGGCCTCGGCGCCGGCCAGCCTGAGCTTGCCGCGCGCGGAGCTGTCGGCGAGGCCTGCCGACTCGCGCAGGAGCTCGTAGTCGGCGGCCGTGAGCACAGTTCGATGGTAGCCGCGGGTATAGGTTTCCCCGGTGGCTCTGGCGCAAGACTTCGACCGCTTCGTGGCGTCGCTGCCGCCGGACTGGACGCACGCCGAGCTGGACCTCCGGATCCACGACGAGGAGCGCTACGTCGAGGCGGCCACGATCCTGGTGCAGGTCAACGCCCAGCCCTACTCGCGGCACGACTGGCACTGGCGGGTCCCGGTCGCGCACGACTTCGGCCACGCGGCGTCCCCGGAGACGACCCACGGCACGCTCCACCTGCTCGACGAGCAGGGGATCGAGGGCGAGCTCGCGCTCCGCGACGTGCGCGTCGGCCGCGTCGAGGTCGTGCAGATGTGGGGCCGGCCGGAGTCGGTGCGGCAGGAGTTCCGGCGCCGCCGGGCGCAATAACCGGATGCGCGTCGCCCTCGTCTGCCCCGACCTGCTGTTCGGCTCGAACGTGGAGGGCGCGCTGCGGGCCGCCGGCCATGACGTGGTCCGCCACGACGACGCGGCTGCGGTGGGGGAGGCGGACGTGATGGTCGTGGACCTGAACGCGATCGACGCTGGTCCGGTCCCGGGGATGCCGGCGGTGGGCTTCTACTCGCACGTGGACCAGGACACGCGCCGCCGGGCCGAGGACGCCGGCTTCGACGTGGTGGTCCCGCGCTCGCGCATGGCGCGCGAGACGGCGTCCGTGGTCGAGGGGGCGATCGGGCGGTGAGCACTGCCGTGGTCACGGGCGCCTCGAGCGGGATCGGGGAGGCCACGGCGCGGCGCCTCGCCGGCGACGGCTGGCGGCTCGTGCTCGTGGCCCGCAGGGAGGACCGCCTGGCGGCACTCGCGGGCGAGTTGCCCGACGCGTCGTACGTGGCGGCCGACCTGACCGACGACGACGCCCCCGCACGGATCGCCGCCGCGGTCGACGAGCGCCTCGGCGGCCGGCTCGAGCTGCTCGTGAACAACGCCGGCACCTCCAAGCGCGCGCGCTTCGGCGACGAGGACGGCGGCTACGCGACCGTGCGCCGGATAATGGAGGTCAACTTCGACGCGGTGCTGCGCCTCACCGAGGAGCTCCTGCCGGTGCTCCGCCGCTCTGCGCCGAGCGCGATCGTGAACGTGGCCTCGGTCGCCGGGCGCGTGGCGTATCCGCGCGGCGGCGCCTACTCGGCGTCGAAGTTCGCGCTCGCCGGCTGGAGCGAGGCGCTCGCGCAGGAGGAGGCGACGAACGGCGTGCACGTGGGGCTCGTGCTGCCGGGCTTCGTCGCCACGGAGGGCTTCCCGCAGACCGACCTGACCGGCAGCGCGCGGACGCGCTGGCTGGTCGGCCGTGTCGAGGAGGTGGCCGATGCCGTCGTGCGCGCCGGGCCGGGCGGCGCCATCGAGGTGGTCGTGCCCCGCAAGTACCGCGCGGTGCCGGTGCTGCGGGCGGTGGCGCCGCGGCTGACACGGCGGATCACGAGCCAGTTCGGCCGCGGTGAGAACGTGGGCGAGGACGCCGCGCGTCAGTAGGGGATGAGCTCCTCGAACGCCGCCCGGACGTCGGGTGGGCGCTTGAGGATCCCGTACCTCACGTCGAAGCGCGCCCAGTTGCGCAGCGCGTTCTCCGAGAACCTCGTGCCGGTGAGAAGTGCGGGCCGGATCGCCTCGAACTCGGCGCGCACCAGGCCCGGGTCGGCCTGCCCCGCCCGGGCGATCTCGCCGATCACGTCGCCGGGGTCCGACGCCACGAGCTCGAACCCGTCGCGGATCGCGCTGAGCCCGTTTTCGAGCCTCCCGTGCTCGGACCTGAGCTTCGCGCGCGTGGTCGCGAACACGAGCTCCGGGTAGCGCCCGCCGCGGGCATCGAGCCGGAACTCGTGGGTCTTCACGCCGCGCCGCTTCAGCGTGACGCCCTCGACGTTCCAGAACGCCGTGACGGCGTCCACCTTCTTGGCGATCAGAGACGGGACGGCGGAGAACCCGATGGTCACACGCTTCACACGGGAGTAGTCGCCGCCGTCGCCCTCCACCACGGCGCGCAGCACGGCGTCGTCCGACGGCAGGCCGGTCACGCCGACGCGCTTGCCCTCGAGGTCGCGCGGCCGGCGAAC
>JAXDHW010000186.1:0-4898 GCA_034664365.1 Thermoleophilaceae bacterium | reverse complement strand
GGCGCCGCGGCGGTCGACGCCTCCTGGCACGTGGGTGCCTCGGCAGGCCAGTACGCGTCCGACGGGACCTTCGCCGACGTCGAGGCGGGCGACCCCACGCAGCACTCGACCCGCCGCGCGCCGTCGTACGGGATCCAGTCGCGGCTGAGCATGCGCGCGGTCGTGGTGCAGGGGCCCGACGGCAAGCGCTTCGCGCTCGTCAAGGCCGACTTCTACATCCCGCAGGACCTGATCTGGCGCTACACGGCGGAGCTGATCAGCCAGGAGCACATCGGGATCGACAAGCACAACTTCACCATGGCGATCACGCACGACCACTCGTCGCCGATGTACCAGTCGACTTCGTGGGGCGTGTGGGCGTTCCAGGACGTCTTCGACTTCCGCTTCTTCCACTACGTCGCCCGCAGGATGCGCGACGCCGTGAAGCTCGCGGCCAGCCGGCTCGAGCCGGTGCGCGTGGGCGCCTCGGTCACGCAGTACTCGTTCCCGCAGCGCAACGTCCCGGGCACCAGCCTGGCGGACGACGGCACCCCGGCCGGCTTCCCCAACGACTACACGGATCACGACCTGATCGTCACCCGCTTCGAGAGCGTGAAGACGGGCAGGCCGATCGCCAACCTCGTCAACTACGCCGTCCACCCCGAGGACCTCGAGGGCAACGACCTGATCAGCGCCGACTACGTGGGCCACGTGCAGCGCTTCGCCGACCGTGCCACGGGGGCGATCACGATCTGGACGCAGGGCGCCGTCGGCAACACCGAGCCCGAGGACAATCGCTGGCACGACATCCACGCCCGCGCGTACTTCTCGCACGCGCAGTACGCGCAGAGCGAGTTCGAGGCGCGCGGGATCGCCAGCCAGATCGTGAGCACGTCGAACGACGTGAAGAACGGCACGCCGGAGGATCCGGCGCGCTTCGCGCCGATGCGGTCCGACTTCGGCCCCGGGCAGGTCCGGTTCGTGGACCGCTGGTTCCCGGGGCCGTTCTCGCACCCGTACCCGGGCGTCTCCAGCTGCCGGACCGACCGGGCGCTCGAGGGCGACCCCGAGGCCCCGGTCGTCGGGCTGCCGGACTGCCAGGCCGCCGCATCCGAGGTTGGGCACCCGAACCCGCTCAAGGACGCGGGCGTGACCACGGACACGATCCAGGAGCTCGGCCTGCCGGTGCCCGAGAACTACTCGGCGCCCGCCTACACGGGCCTCGAGGAGGACGTGAGCGTGCACCTCCAGGCCTTCCGGATCGGCGACATCCTCTACACCGTCTGCTCCTGCGAGCAGTGGGCCGACCAGTCGAAGAACATCAAGACGCGCACCAACCGGGTCCAGGGCGACGAGTGGCTGGGCTACGACTGGTACCAGCAGTGCGTGAAGAACAACGACGGCACGTACAGCGGCGAGCCGTTCGGGTACGGCACCGGCACCTGGACGTGCCCGGACGAGCACGGCGGCACCCTCCCCAAGCTCTCCGACAAGCTCGTCAAGCGGATGCACGCGCAGGTGACCAACCCCGCGAACGGCTGGGACACGATCCCCAACGGGCCGTTCGCGGAATCGGAGAACGCCGACCTGCGGAAGATCTGGGGCAACTACACGCACGACGACACCGACGCGGCGCCGACGACCGCCGCACAGCGCGCCGACGCGGCGGCGCTGGGCTACAAGGTCACGGTGGCGATGTCGATGGCCAACGACTACAACGGCTACATCGCGACCTACCGCGAGTACCAGCGCGGCGATCACTACCGCAAGGCGCTCACCGCCTGGGGCCCGCACTCGAGCGACTACATGGCCACGCGGCTCGTGAAGATGGGCCGCTACCTCCACCAGGTCGACCGCGGCGACGGCAAGCCGGCGCAGGGCGGCGACCCGTTCCCCCTGACGCCGAACCCCGCCGGGGCCGACAACGACGTGGTCGACGACACCGTCGAGTGGCCCGGCGGCGGCCAGAAGGTCACGGCGGACCTCGCCTTCAACGACCGGCGCGCCGATGGGATCGGCCGCGTGGCCGACACGACGATCCCCGCCTACGAGGCGCAGCTGCCGAACGACACGCCGGCCAAGATCGTGAAGCAGCCCGACGACGTCGAGCGCTTCCGGGCGGCGTTCTTCCGGTGGAACGGGGGCTCGAACTACACCGACATGCCCGACGTCAAGGTCCAGCGGCGGAGGGGCTCGAGCTGGGAGGACTACGCCGGGCAGGAGGGCGAGCTGCCCGTGACGATGAAGTTCCCGTCCGCCGGTGAGCTGCCCGCGTACCGGCAGGGCGGGTTCGACTTCCAGTGGACCGCCCACTTCGAGGCGTTCGTCTCGCGCTTCGCTCTCGGGGACCGCCCGCAGGCCACGCCGCCCGACACCTACCGCTTCGTGGTCGACGGGAAGCGGCGTGAGGGCGGGGCGGTCAAGAGCTACCACCTCGAGTCACGGGCGTTCCAGGTCAAGCGCTGGAGCGACGTGAGGGTGGAGGACCTGAGAAGCGACGGCGGCGTGGTGAGCTTCCGCGTCGGTCCCCGTCACCACTATTCGCTGCCGCGGAGCGGCGGTCCCGGCGAGGTCGTCTCCGAGATCGGCCCGATCGACTATCCCGACAGCTACTCCTCGCCCATGAGGGCGAAGTTCATCGACCCGCGCCGCCACGCCTTCCGCGACCCGGTGGACCCGAACGACCCGTCGAAGTTCGAGTGGTACTGCCGCCCCAACCCGGACGACGACTCGGTCAAGAGGCACGGCTGCTCGTTCCGGCCGTGGATCGACAGCGGCGACCTCGTGCGCGCCGTCGTCACGTTCGTCGACGCGGCGGGCGGCGTGCACCGGGTGAACGCGCACGAGCAGGGGGACCGCTGGGTCGCCGATCGCAGGCTCGGGCCGGGAGAGGCCGCATACGTCGAGAGCGGCGACGCGTGCGACGAGTGGGAGAACTACAACGGCGCGCCGACCGCGAAGATCGGCAGCGGCGCTGCGGTTCCGAAGAACCCGCCGACCGGCTACAGCTGCCTGCCGAAGGTCGGCGGTGGCGGCGGTGGTGGCGGCGGCCACGGCGGCAATGGCCACGGCCACGGCGGCAACGGCCACGGCAGCGACGGACATCACCACCGCGGCAACCCGCTGCGGATCCCCGACGCCAAGCTCTGCAAGGACCGGCGCAAGTTCAGCTGGCACATCCACCAGCCCCCCGGCCGCCGGATCATCGCGGTCAACGTCTACGTCAACGGTCGCCGGAAGGTCCACAAGGAGGGCCACCGGGTCAGGCACATCTCGATCCCGAAGCTGCCCAAGCGGCGCTTCGTGGTGAAGATCGTGGCCCTCACGAACCACGGCGAGCGCGTGATCAGCGTGCGCCACTACCACGGCTGCAAGAAGGGCCGTCCGCACACCCACGTCGAGCAGTCCGGCCGGCCCCGCGGCCAGAGCTTCAGCGCGAGCGACGCTCGCTGAGCTCGAGCGGTTTCTCCGAGATAGCGGCTTAGCGTCGGGGTTGCCCCCCCGCCGGACGCGCGAGCGCTCACCCCGCCCGGCCGATTGTGGCGACGCACCGGCGCGGTTACGAAATAGGGGATGCCACACCGCCGCCGCCAGCACGACCTGTCAACCCTCCCCCGGCATGGTCGTGTCTCGGCGGCGGTGGTGGGTGTCGCGGCCGCGCTCGTGCTGCTCATCGGCGGCGGGGCCGGCCGTGCCTCCGAGCCGTGCACGATCTCCTGGGACGGCGACGCCCACACGGGACGCTGGACCGACGCCGCCAACTGGACCGGCGACCGGCTCCCCGACCCCGGCGACCACGTCTGCATCGGCGCCGGCTTCCAGGTGAGCCTCGGCCTCGCCGACGAGAGGGTCGCCGGGATGGACGTTGCGGGTGGGCTCACGCTCGACAGCGGCCTCGAGCTGACGGGACCGGACAGCTCGGAGGTCAGCGGGACGCTGACCGTCGGGCAGGGGCGACTACAGCTCAACGGCGACATTCCCGTCGGCTCGTTCAGGCAGGCGGGCGGGATCGTCTTCGGCACGGGTTCGATCACCACCGCCGACTTCCACTGGAGTGGGGGCCGGCAGCAGGGCGTTGGGACGGTCGAGGTCCTCCCCGGAGGGGCGGGTCTCGCGATCGACGGCGGCGCCCACAGGCTCGACAACATGCGCGTGCTCAGGATCGATCCCGGAACCGAGGCGAGCTGGACCGCCGGCGACCTCGAGCTGCGGGCCGACGCGCGCCTCGAGAACGCGGGCCTCCTCGAGATTCGCGGCGACCAGGACCTGGTCGGCTGCTGCATGTCGGCGCCGCAGGTGCTCAACGAGGAGGGCGGCACGATCCGCCGCACCGAGGGCGACGGCACGATCCAGCTCACCTACCCGATGGCCAACGACGGCGCGCTCGAGCTGCGCACCGGAACCCTGTCGATCGAGGGCGGCAGCGTCCCCGCTCACGCGTCCAGCGGCTCGATCGAGGTCGGCGACGGCGCCACGCTGCTCTTCAGCTCCGGCGACACCGGCTTCGCGGCGGGCTCGTCGGTCGTGACGCACGGGACCGGCAGGGTCCGCATCGTGGGCGGCCAGGCGCGCTTCGCCGGCGTGGTCGATGCCGCACTGGAGATCGCCGGCCCGGCCGCCTTCGGGTTCTTCGAGTCGCCCGTCACGCTCCAGCGCGTCCGGCTCGTGCGCGGCGCTCTGGCGGGCGAGGGGCGTGTCGCGACGCCCGACTTCGAGTGGACCGGCGGCGAGCAGATCGGCAGCGGCACCACACGCATCGAGGCGGGTGGCCCCGGCCTTGTCCTGCCCGCGGCCGACTCGCGGACGCTGGTCGAGCGGCGGATCGAGATCGCGCCCGGAGCCGAGGCGGCGTGGAGCGCCGGGCCGCTCACGATGGTCGACCGCGCCCGGATCGAGAACGAGGGACTGTTCGACGTGCG
>JAXDHW010000171.1:0-5398 GCA_034664365.1 Thermoleophilaceae bacterium | reverse complement strand
GCATCCCCTGTACGGGTTGATCGTCCACGGGAACGGCATCCGGGATCGCGCCGGGACCTTGTTCAGCGCCGACTTCGCATGGATCTCGTAGAAGCGGATGTCCATCGCTTCAGGCGCGTCGAACGTTCGGATGACGGCCTCGTCGCGGTATCCGGGGAGGCGGTGGCCCTCCTCGTTCTCGACTCTCAGCTGGTCCCAACGCATCGAACACATGTTCGCATACGGACCAGACGGGGGCGAGCTTCAGCGGGCGTAGACTTCATTGGGGCATGGAGAGAACGGCGTGGACCGACGAGCGGATCGACGACTCCTTCGCCCAGGTCCGCGAGGAGCTTCGGGAGTTGCGCGCTGAGATACGGGCATTTCGGTCGGACATCGCCGCCGAGCTGCGGTCGATCCGCGGCGAGATGTTCCAGATGAAGCTGTTCATGCTCGCCGGCCTCGTCACGATCCTCAGCGCGGTGATCGCGCTGCACGGCTAGCGCTACTCCGACCGCTCCTCGCCCCACGCCGTAACCACGACCTCGCGCGCGCCGCCCGAGTCGCGGTGCTCGCAGAGGTAGATCCCCTGCCACGTGCCGAGCGCCAGCCGGCCGCCCGACACCGGCACGGTCACGGACGGGCCGAGCAGCGACGACTTGACGTGCGCCGGCATGTCGTCCGGCCCCTCGAGCGTGTGCGTCCAATACGGGGCGTCCTCCGGCACGGCGTCGTCGAACCACGAGCGGAAGTCGCGGCGCACGGCCGGGCTCGCGTTCTCGTTCAGCGTCAGCGACGCCGAGGTGTGGCGGATGAAGACGTTGGCCATGCCGACCGCGATCCGCTCGAGCTCAGGCAGCGCCGACACGACCTCGTCGGTGACGAGGTGGAAGCCGCGCGGACGCGGCTCGAGCCGCACCTCGCGCTGGACCCAGATCACCCGGATTCGCGGCGGACGATCGCGGCCACCGAGGCCACCACCACGCCCGCCCCCACGAGGATCGTCGCCGTCACGTTCTCGGACAGGATGGCCCATCCGAGGAAGATCGCGATCACCGGGTTGACGTAGGCGTAGGTGGCCACCTTCGAGATCGGCGCATGCTGGAGCACCCAGACGTACGCCGTGAACGCGACGAGCGAACCCACGCAGATCAGGTAGGCGAAGCCCGCCAGCGAGCGACCCGAGAACGCGCCCGGGTGGACGTCTCCGAGCTCGCCCGTCGCCGCTCCCACGAGCAGCGACACGCCGCCCCCGAGCATCATCTGGAGGGCCGTCGAGAGGAACGGATCCCGCGGCAGGACGCGGCGCTTGGAGAGGTACGACCCGAGCGCCCAGCACGGCGCCGCGAGGCACACGAACACGAACGACAGGAGCCGCGTGCCGCCGCCGCTCCCGCCGGGAAGCAGCAGCAGGGCCACGCCCGTGAAGCCGACGGCCACCCCGGCGAGCGTCGCCCGCGGGATCCGCTCGCCGCCCAGTCGGCGGTAGAGGATGACCCACAGCGGCACCGACGCGATGACGAGCGCCGCCACGCCCGACGGCACGTGCAACTCGCCCACCATCACGAGGCCGTTGCCGCCGGCCACGAGCAGCGCGCCGATGATCGCGCACGAGACGACCTGCTCACGCGTGACACGCATGTGCGCGCGACCGCGTCGCATCCGCAGGAACGCCCACACGATCGCGCCGGCCACGAAAAAGCGCGTGCCCGACGTGAGGAACGGGGGCATCGTCTCGTCCGCGACGCTGATCGCCAGGTAGGTCGAGCCCCAGACCACGTAGACGATCCCGAGGCACATCCAGACCATCCAGCCGGGCGCCGGGCGCACGTGCGTGCCAGGCGCCGGCTCGGCGACCTGGGCCGCCGCCCCCGCCGGCTCCACCGCCGGCCTGATGCGGTCGGCTATCGCAGGTCGGAGCCGGCTCGTTGCCACCGCTAGAGCTTGCCAAGCGCGCGTCGCATCGCCCAACGACGTTTGCTTTAGGACGTCATTAGGAGTTCTTCTAGTCTTCGCCGATCGCCAAGCGGAGAACACTCATCGTCCCGGCCGTGGCGCTCGGCGTGGTCTTCCTCGTCGTCGCCGCCGTCTACTTCACGCAGACCGCGGACGCCCTGCCCTCGTTCTTCCCGGGACACAAGGCGGGCTCGTCGCACCACCACGTCAAGCACGGCGTCGCGGCGCTCGTGGTGGGCCTCGGCTGCTTCGTGTTCGCCTGGTTCCAGTCGGGACCCACGCGCGATCGCGCCTGAGCGCAGCGCGCCGCCTACAGGGCGAAGATGAGCGTGCAGACGATGCCGGCGAAGAGGCAGTAGACGCCGAACGGCGTCAGCCGGTTCGTCTCGAAGAACCTGAGCAGGAACTTGACGGCGAAGAAGGTCGTCACTGCCGCGCACAGGCCACCCACGAGCGCCGGCCCGCGGACGTGCCGGCCGTCGGGCCCGAACAGCTCGGGGATCTTGAGGAGTGCGGCCGCTCCGATGATCGGGGTGGCGAGAAGGAAGGAGTAGCGCGCCGCGTCCCGGTTCGAGAGGCCCACCAGCAGCCCGCCGCCCATCGTGATCCCGGACCGGGAGATGCCGGGAACGAGCGCGGCGGCCTGCGCGGTGCCGACCGCCAGCGCCTGGCGCCAGCTCATGCGCGCGATGCGCGGGTCAGCGTCGCCCGTGTGGTCGTCCGGCGCCGGAGCGCGCTTGCGCAGCCGCTCGAACCCCAACAGCAGGAGTCCGTTCACGATCAGGAAGGCGGCGGCCGACGGTGCCGAGGCGAACAGCTTGCGAAGCGGGTGCTCGAGCAGCAGCCCGATGAGGCCGGCCGGGATTGTGCCCACCACCAGCAGCCACCCGAGCCGCCCGTCGGGGTCGTCGGCGCGGATCTCGCGGTCGCGGAGCGACCGTCCCAGGCCCTTCGCGATTCGGACCCAGTCGCGCAGGAACAGGAAGAAGAGGACGATCGCGGTCGCGAGGTGCGTGGCCACGAGGAACGTCAGGAAGAACTTGTCGTTCTGCTGTATGTCCCAGTGGGCCAGCCGCGGCAGGATCACGCCGTGACCCAGGCTCGAGATCGGGAACGGCTCCGCTGCTCCCTGGAGCAGGCCCAGGACCACGGCCTGGAAGTAGGAGATCGGGTCGGGCAAGGATGGGCAGGCTAGCGAGCGACTCGCGAGCGGCGCCAGCGCCACACCCCGAACGCGCCGAGCGCGACCAGCGCCACGGCGAGCCCGCCGAGTCCGACCGTCTTGAGGACGTTGTCGGCGGAGTGCCCCGCCCAGTACGACAGCATCCCCACGCTCACCGCCCACGCCGCTCCGCCGAGCGCGTTGTAGACGAGGAACGTGGGCCACGGCATGCGGTTGACCCCGGCGAGCCACGCCGAGGCGATCCGCAGGCCGGAGAACCAGCGGCCGAAGAACACCGTCTTGCCGCCGTGGCGCGCGAAGATCCGCTCGCCGCGCTCGATCAGCCGCCGGCGGTGCTCCCGCAGGGGCCCCGGCAGCTCGAGGAGCCTGCGGCCCCCCTTGCGACCGAGCCAGAAGCCGACGTTGTCGCCGACGATCGCCGCCCCGGCCGCCACCAGGATCACGAGCTCGATCGAGAGGTGCCCCTCACTGGCCAGGACCCCGCCCGCTATGAGGGCGGTCTCCCCGGGTAGGGGAATCCCCATGGTCTCCCCGCCGATCAGCGCCGCGAGGGCGATGTAGCCGAGGTTGGTCGGGACGCTGAATAGGAGTCCGAGTGGCATCCGTCACCCACAAAGTAGGCGCCATGCCCGAAAATGAAGCCTGAGATACCCTTCGCCGTCCGCCGGGGGGACGCCGTACCGTCGTGTCGGACTGCCCAGTCGTCGTCGGACGCGTCGCCCGGCTGACGTCTTTTCATGCAGAGCGACCACGACCATGCACTCGACCCGCGACGCCGGACTTGCCGGGTTCATGATCGTGAGCACGGCCGTGTTGTGCGCGGCCATCGGGCTCGGGATCGGCGCGCTCGTCGGGGCGGCGATGCCGCTCGCCGTGGTCGGGGTGTTCATCGGCTTCGGACTGGGGTTCAGGCTTGTCTACACACGCTTTAGGGACGTCTGAGGGGCTCGGTTTGGTGCGCTGGCTCGACCTGGCGGCACTGGCGCTCGCGCTGCCCATCTTCGTGGCGGCGGGCGTGCCGCTCGTGGGCTGGGGCCTCGTCGCGGGCGTCTGGCTCGCGCTGCGGCTGCTGCCCGCCTGGCTCAGGCGGCGCGCGGCGGCGGCGGATGACCCGCGGCGCGGGACGATGGTCCTCGCGGCGGGGATGATGATCCGCGTCTGGACGCTCGCGCTGACGATCTTCGCCGCCGGCGCCATCCACCGTGAGGCGGGCCTCGGCGCGGCCCTTCTCTCGATCGTCCTGGTGACCCTCAACCTCCTCGGCCTGATGCTGAGGGGCCCGTTCGACCGCACGGAGACGCGATGAAGAGGCGCAACAAGATCCTCCTCGGCGTCGGGATCTACATCCTGATCCTGATCGCGGTCGGCATCGGGTTCGGCAGCGA
Source organism: Thermoleophilaceae bacterium (assembly GCA_034664365.1). GTDB lineage: Bacteria > Actinomycetota > Thermoleophilia > Solirubrobacterales > Thermoleophilaceae > AC-37. Next base: position 895 of record JAXDHW010000171.1, on the reverse strand, counting down.
GGGCAAGAACGACGCGTTCGAGCCCGTCGGCGAGTTCAAGCTCGACCCGTGGATCTCCATCAAGATCGCCGGGATCGACATGAGCATCAACAAGGCCGTCTTCTACCTATTCCTGGCGAGCGCCCTGACGGTCGGGATGATGGTCTTCCTCGCCCGCCGGATGGTCCAGCGGCCCAACCGCGTGCAGACGGCGGTCGAGGCGGCGTACGACCTGACCTACAACACGATCACGCGAGGGAACATGGACCCCGGGATGGCCACGCGCTGGTTCCCGGTCGTGGCCACGCTGTTCTTCTTCATCTGGTTCTCGAACATGATCGGGTACCTGCCGCTGCCGGTGAACACGACCGAGAAGATCGACGTCTTCGGTCTCCAGCTGCCGGCCCTGTCGCTGTACGCGGCCACGGCAAACCTGTCGATCCCGCTGGTCCTGACGCTGATGGTGTGGTTCACCTACCAGGTCGAGGGGATCCGCGCCAAGGGTGTGCGCGGCTACTTCCGGAGCTGGATCCCGAGCGGCACGCCGCCCAAGATGCGGCCGTTCATCTTCGGGATCGAGGTGATCTCCCAGTTCGTGCGGATCATCTCGCTCTCGGTGCGATTGTTCGCCAACATCCTGGCCGGCCACCTGCTCCTCCTGTTCATGGGCGGAGGGCTGGCGGTGCTGCTCGGACTCGCGGCGCTCGGCGTGCTCACGCTGCCGCTGGCGTTCGTCTTCTTCCTCTTCGAGGTGGGCCTGGTGGCCACGCTCCAGGCCTTCATCTTCGCGACTCTCACGTCCATCTACTTCGGCGAGGCAACCGCCGAGCACGGTCACTGAAAGGAGTGCTTCCATGCACGTCGTCACACAGGTAATCGCAGCGGCCTCGTCGTCGGGGGTCACCGACTCCGGACT
>JAXDHW010000127.1:0-7498 GCA_034664365.1 Thermoleophilaceae bacterium | reverse complement strand
CGATCAGCTCGTCGGTCCACGCGGTCGTGGGGTCGAGCTTGAAGCGCAGCGTGGGGTAGCTCTCGAGCCGCCGCGCGATCGGGTCCATCGTGGCCGGATCGCCGAGTCGCAGCGAGACGACGAAGGTGACCGGCCGCGGCTCGCGCCCCAGGTGCTCCGCCAGCGAGGTGCCGGCCTGCCGCAGCGCCAGGTCGAGCGCCGCGCTCTCGAACGCCCACGTCCGGTAGAGCCGTGAGACGTCGCGCACCGGCTCGGCGGGGAACAGGTCGAGCCCCTCGACCAGGTCGCACAGCTCGCCCATGGTGGCCGCGCCGGTGAGGTCCTGCACCGGTCCGGCGTCCTGAAGCGCGACGTGGTCGAGCGCGTCGTAGGTCACGTCCTCGCCGACGCCCTCCACCCCGCCGCCGCGCATGTGAATCACCGTCGACAGGCGTGTGAACTCGCTCGACACGTCGCGCTCGAGCCCCTCGAGCTCATAGCCCTCGATCGCGACGGGCAGCTCGGCGATCCGGTCGTAGGTGGCCACGGGCGAGACCCTATCGACGGCCCTGAGGACTCAGGCCTCGGACGGCACCATCGATGCCATCCGCTCGGCGCGCCGCTGCTGCCACACGGTCAGGAGCATCGCCACCAGCGTGACCATGAAGATCATCGCCGCCATCACGTTCACCTGTGGCGGGATCGCGATCCGGGCGGCGCCCCAGATGAACAGCGGATACGTGACCGTCGAGCCCGCGTTGAAGTTCGTGATCACGAAGTCGTCGATCGAGAGCGCGAACGCCAGCAGCGCGGCGGCGAGGACGCCCGGCATGATCAGCGGCAGCGTCACGCGCATGAACGTCTGGAAGCGATTGGCGCCCAGATCCTGCGCCGCCTCCTCGAGCGAGCGATCGAAGCCGATCAGCCGCGACCGCACCGTGACGACGACGAACGACACGTTGAACATCACGTGCGCGATCAGGATCGTGGTGAAGCCGGTGGCGACTCCGAGCGAGAGGAACATCGACAGGAGCGACGCTCCGAGCACGACCTCGGGCGACGCGAGCGGCAGGAAGATGAACAGGTTGGTCGCCCCGCGCCCGCGGAACTCGTAGCGCACGAGCGCGAGCGCCATCATCGTGCCGAGCACCGTCGCGATCAGCGTCGAGAGCGTGGCTATCTCGACGCTGCTCTTCATCGCGTCGAGCAACCCGGGCACGCCGAACGGGTCCTTCCAGCTCTTCAGCGTGAACCCCTGCCACACGAAGTTGAAGCGGCTCTTCGTGTCGTTGAACGAGAACAGCAGGATGATCGCGATCGGCGTCATCAGGTAGACGAGCACCAGTCCCGAATACAGATTCAGCGACTGGTCGAGCAGCCGCCGGCCCACGCGCGTCACGCGGCCACCCCCTCGGCGCCGGTGAGCTCCTCGGTCCCGGCGATCTTCGCGTAGGCCAGGACCAGCACCAGGATGATCGCCATCAGGATGAACGACAGCGCGGCCGCGGTCGGGTAGTCGGTCACCTCGAGGTAGCGACTCTGGATGACGTTGCCGATCATCGATTGCCGCGGCGTGCCGAGCAGCTGGGCATTCACGAAGTCGCCCGCCGCCGGGATGAACGTCAGAAGGACCCCGGCGACGATCCCCGGCGCCGACAGCGGGAGCGTGACTCGCAGGAACACGTCGCGCCGCCTGCCGTAGAGGTCGTACGCCGCCTCGTGCAGGCGCTTGTCGATCCGCTCCAGGCTCGCGTAGAGCGGCAGGATCATGAACGGCAGGAAGTTGTAGGTGATGCCCGTGACCACGGCGGTGCCGGTCGCGAGCAGCCGCCCGTGATGGCCGAGCAGCCCGACCGACTGGAGCACGTGCACGATCCAGCCGTCGTCGTCGAGGATCGTCTCCCACGACAGCGTCCGCACGAGGTACGTGGTGAAGAACGGCAGGATCACGAGGAGCAGGAGAGCGTTGCGCCAGCGCCCGCCCCGGAACGCGATCACGTACGCGAGCGGGTACGCGATCACGAGCGACAGCACCGTGGCGAGCCCCGCGTACTCGAACGAGCGCAGGAACTGATCGGAGTAGTTCGAGATCGCGTCGACGTACGTCTGGAAGTGCCACGTGAACCGGTAGCCGGTGTCGATCGACCCTTCCTTCAGCGAGATCTGCGCCATGTAGTACAGCGGCACGGCGAAGAACAGCACCAGCCATCCGATGCCCGGCGCGAGCAGCAGGTAGGGCGCCGCGGCGTGGCGACGGCGCAACAGGAACGCCACTACGCGCCCCGCTCGGCTACGCGCCGATCGCCTTCTGGAACGCCGAGTCGATCTGAGTCTCCTCGGCGGGCGTGAACGTCTTGAAGTTGTGCGCGTTCGTGAGGTCGGGGAAGATCAGCGGGCTGCCGCCGAGCTCCGGGTCACTCTTCTGGAGCACCTCCTTCACGCCCTTCACCGGCGGCACGTAGTTCACGTAGGCCGTGATCAGCGCCTGGATCTCAGGGTCGTACACGAAGTCCATCATCTTCTCCGCCGTGTACGCGTGCGGCGCGCCGACCGGGATCTGCATCGTGTCCGTGAAGATCATGAACCCCTCCTTGGGCTGCGCGTAGCCGACGTTCTTGCTGTCGGCCGTGAGCTGCACCGCGTCGCCGGACCAGCCGAGGATCGCGTGCGAGTCGCCCTTGAGGATGTCCTTCGTGTACTCGTTGCCGGTGAAGCGCCGGATCTGGCCGTCCTGCGACGCCTTGGCGATCTTGTCGATCGCGGTCATCACCTGGTCGAGCGTGGCGTCCTCCGGCTTGACCCCGTCGGCGAGCAGCACGGAGCCCACCGTGTCGCGCATCTCGGTGAGCATCGTGACCTTGCCCTTGAACTTGGGGTCGAACAGCTCGTTGACGCTCGTGAGGTCGCCGCCGATCTTGTCCTTGCGGTAGATCAGCAGGACCTGACCCGACTGCCACGGCACGGAGAACTCGCGCTTTGGGTCGAAGTCCGGGCTCGCCACCGCCGTCTCGATGTTGTTGACGACGTTGGGCATCGCGGTCTTGTCGAGCTTCTGCACGTAGCCGAGCCGCTTCATCCGTGCGCACATCCAGTCGGTCAAGACGTGCAGATCGCGGCCGCCCGAGCTCCCCTGCGCGTACTGCTGGTTGACCTTCCCGAAGAACTCGTTGTTGTCGTTGATCTCCTCGATGTACTTGACCTTGGTCCCGTACTTCTTCTGGAACATCTCGAGCGTCGGATGCTTCTTGGTCTTCTCGTCGACATCGATGTAGAGCGGCCAGTTGGCGAAGACGAGCTCGCTCGCGATCTTGCCCTTCGGGATCACCTTCTCCGACGTCTTGCGCGGGCCGAGCTTGTCGCTCCCACAGGCGGCCAGGTAGGCCATCGCGCTGATCGAGAGCGCGCCCGCGGTGCCGCGGCGGACCAGCGTCCGGCGCGTGAGCCCGTCGTTCATCATCGCCTCGAAGCGGCGCTCGAACTCTGTCCTGGGGGGCTTCGTCACGTCGATCTCCTCCTCGTTCAGGCCGCTTCGGCCGTGTTCTCGTGTGGGAGTGGGACCTCGCCCTCCGGCTCCCTGACCATGTGGATGTGCTCGTTCGACCACGCGAGGCGTACACGCGCGCCCGCCCCGGGCATGCGCCGCCGCTGCGCGTCGTCCGTGTTCGGTACTAGGACGGTCATGCCCGTCCCATCCTGAAGCTTGACCACCACCTGGGTCGCGGTGCCCAGGTACAGGGTGCTCTCGATGACGCCCTCGACGGAGGGCCTGCCGGCCGGCGCCGGCTCCTCCGCCGCGCTCAGCTCGAGCTTCTCCGGGCGGACGACCGCGTGCACCCGCTCGCCGACGGCGGCGCCGGTCGACGCCGTGCGTGCGGTCACGCCGGCGTCGAGCCGCAGCTCGGCGGTGGCGCCATCGACGCTCGTGACCTCGCCCGGCATCAGGTTCGAGACGCCAATGAAGCCGGCGACGAACGTTGTCCGCGGCCGCTCGTACACGGCCTCCGGGACGTCGACCTGCTCGAGCACGCCCTTGTTCATCACGGCGATGCGATCGGACATCGTGAGCGCCTCCTCCTGGTCGTGCGTGACGTAGAGGAACGTGATCCCGACCTCGCGCTGGATGCGCTTGAGCTCCACCTGGAGCTGCTTGCGGAGCTTGAGGTCGAGCGCGCCGAGCGGTTCGTCGAGCAGGAGCACGGCGGGGCGATTGACGAGGGCGCGCGCGAGTGCGACGCGCTGCTGCTGGCCGCCCGAGAGCTGCGCCGGCTTTCGGTTGGCCTCCGCGGCGAGGCCGACGCGCTCGAGCTCCTCCGCCACGCGCTTCCCGACCTCCGGCTTGGCGGTCTTCTGGCGCCGGAGCCCGAAGGCCACGTTCTCCTCGACGGACAGGTGCGGGAAGAGGGCGTAGCTCTGGAAGACGGTGTTGGTCGCGCGCTTGAACGCCGGCCGTCCGGTCACGTCCTCCCCCGCGAGCAGGACGCGCCCCTCGGTGGGCTCCTCGAAGCCGGCGACCATCCGCAGCGTCGTGGTCTTGCCGCAGCCGCTCGGGCCGAGCAGCGTGAAGAACTCACCCGGCGCTAACTCGAGCGACAGCTCGCGCACGGCCGCGACCTCCCCGAAGCGCTTGGTGACCCTCTCAAGCCGGACGCTCGGCGTCTCCATGGACGCGGAAACCTATGGGGCAGACGGTGTCCCCGCAAGTGGCGGAAGGCTGAAAGCTTGGGGTACCGTTGTACAAACAGGCAAAGCCGGAGGCGGCGCGTTTCACTTATCGCCGCCTTGTACGTGCTCCAAAGTGCGAATAGCGTTGTACGCACCGTCCAGCACTGGCCCACCCGAGGAGAGCCAATGGCCACCACGAAGCTCGAGTTCTCAGACGCGGCGCCCGCCAAGTCCGGCGGCGAGCTGCAGGAGCTGGCCAAGCGCCACCTCTGGATGCACTTCACGCGCATGGGCGCGTACGAGGAGCAGGACGTGCCGATCATCGTGCGCGGCGAGGGGTGCTACGTCTACGACGAGCACGGCAAGCGCTACCTCGACGGGCTGTCGGCGCTGTTCTGCGTGAACGCCGGGCACGGCCGCGCCGAGATCGGCGACGCGATGGCGCGCCAGGCGAGCGAGCTCGGCTTCTACACCAACTGGAGCTACACGCATCCGCGCGCGGTCGAGCTGGCGGCCAAGATCGCGTCACTCGCGCCCGGCGACCTCAACCGGGTCTTCTTCACGTCCGGCGGGTCCGAGGCGGTCGAGTCGGCGTGGAAGCTCGTGCGCAACTACCACCGCATGCGCGGCGACGGGCAGCGCATCAAGATCATCGCGCGCGAGATCGCCTACCACGGGACCTCGCTCGGGGCGCTCGCCGCCACCGGCATCCCGGGACTGCGCAGCCAGTTCGAGCCGCTCACGCCGGGCGGCTGCCACGTGCCCAACACCAACTCGTACCACTGGCCCGAGGGGCGCGACCCGCTCTGGGCGGCCGACGCGATCGAGGAGCGGATCGAGTTCGAGGGCCCGGAGACGGTCGGCGCGGTGATCCTCGAGCCGGTGCAGAACGCGGGCGGCTGCTTCACGCCGCAGGACGGCTACTTCCAGCGCGTCCGCGAGATCTGCGACCGCCACGGCGTGCTGCTGATCTCGGACGAGGTGATCTGCTCGTGGGGCCGCCTCGGACACTGGTTCGGAGCCCAGCGCTACGACTACCGGCCGGACATCATCACCACGGCCAAGGGCCTCACCTCGGCCTACGCGCCGATGGGCGCCGTGATCGTCTCCGACGCGGTCGCCGAGCCGTTCATGTCGGGCACGGCGATGTTCGCCCACGGGTTCACGTTCGCCGGCCACCCGGTGGCGGCCGCCGCGGCCCTCGCCAACCTCGAGATCTTCGAGCGCGAGGACCTCTGCGGCCACGTGCGCGAGAAGGAGCCCGAGTTCCGCGGGATGCTCGAGGGGCTGCGCGAGCTGCCGATCGTCGGTGACGTGCGCGGCGCCGGGTTCTTCCAGGCGATCGAGCTCGTGAAGGACAGGGAGACCAAGGAGTCGTTCAGCGACGAGGAGTCCGAGGACCTGCTCCGCGGGTTCCTCTCCGGCGAGCTCTACCGCCGCGGCCTGATCTGCCGCGCCGACGACCGCGGCGACCCCGTGATCCAGCTCTCGCCGCCGCTCGTGGCCGACACCGAGCAGTTCGAGGAGATCGAGACGATCCTCCGAGACGTCCTCTCGGAGGCCTGGGACCGGGTGACAACGGGCAGCGGACCCAGCCGGGCGCGGCGCGAGCCGTGAGATGCTGACCGTCGGGAGCCTCACCGCCGAGATGGGGCTCGAGCTCGTCGCGGGCCGCGAGGCGGCCGACGCGCCCGTGCGCTGGGTGCACAGCACCGAGCTGCTCGACCCCACGCCGTGGCTCTCCGGCGGCGAGCTGATCCTCACCACCGGCATCCAGCTCCGCTCCGCGGCGCGGCAGCGCGAGCTGGTCGAGCGGCTGTCCGAGCATCACGTCGCCGGGCTCGGATTCGGGACCGGCTTCGGGCATCGGCAGGTGCCGAAGGCGCTGATGGCGGAGGCCGAGAAGCTCGGCTTCCCCGTGTTCGAGGTGCCGTACGAGCTGCCGTTCATCGCCATCACCGAGAAGGCGTTCACGCACCTGGTCAACCGCCAGTACGAGACGCTGCAGAGGGCGAGCGCGACGCACCGCCGGCTCGAGCGGCTGCTGCTCGACGAGCGCGGCCTCGACGAGCTGGTCCGCGCGATCGCGACGACGATCGGCGGCGCCGCGATCGTGCTGTCCGCCGACGGGGACGTGCTGGCGTCCGGGGCGTTCGCCCGCGACGTGCCCGACGAGGCGATCACGGCCGTGCGCGAGCGGCTTGCCGCCGCCGACCGCGACGCCGCGGCCTTCGCGCCCGACCACCCCACCGTGGCCGGCCGCTCGCTGGCGCTGCCCGTGTTCTCACCGGGCGGCGCGGGCCCGCGCGCGTGGCTCATGGCGGTCGCCGACACGGGCGGGCTCGGCGAGCCCGAGCGGCTGATCCTCGAGCAGGCCGCGACCGTGGTGGCGCTCGAGCTGATGCGCCAGCGAACGATGCGCGAGACCGAGCGCCGGCTGGCCGGCGACGTGCTGGCCGAGGTGCTGCGCGGGGAGCTCGACGGCGCCGACCTCGCGGCGCGCCTGCGCCCGTTTGGGATCGAGGAGCCCGTCACCGTCCTCGTCTTCGACGTGCCCGACCCCGCGGCCGCCGCGGTCACGCTCGACCGCGCCCTCGCCGCCGCTGGCGTGCCGGCCCTCGGCGCTCCGCGCGGGCGGCTTCTCTACGCGATCGCCGGGGCGGACGGGCTCGACCCGATCGAGCTGGCGGGAGCCGGGCGCTCGGCGCTTGCCGAGGCCCACGGTGCCTCCCGCGCCGCGGCCAGCCGGCCGGCGGCGATCGCCGACCTGCGGCGCGCGTTCCACGAGGCGCGCTGCGCGCTCGAGGCGTCGGCGCTCGCGGCCAACGGCAACGGTCCACCCGACGTGGCCTCGTAC
>JAXDHW010000065.1:0-3002 GCA_034664365.1 Thermoleophilaceae bacterium | reverse complement strand
CGTCGAGGCCGGCCTTCTCGAGCGCGGCCTGGGTGGCCTTGGCCGGAGTGCGGGCGAGGTACGGGAAGTCGTCGGCGATCGCCGCGTGCGCCACGATCGTGGCGAGCACGTCCCTGCCCTCCTTCTTGGCCCACTCGTCGGAGGCGAGCACCAGCGCACCGGCGCCGTCGTTCACGCCGGGCGCGTTGCCGGCGGTGTGGGAGCCGTCCTTGACGAAGATCGGCGGGAGCTTGGCGAGCGTCTCGAGCGAGGTGTCGCGACGCGGGGCCTCGTCGATCTCGACCACGGTCTCGCCCTTCTTCGACTTGATCGTGACCGGCACGATCTCGTCGGGGAGGCGGCCCTCGTCGGTGGCCTTGACCGCCAGCTCGTGGCTGCGCAGGGCGAACTTGTCCATGTCCGGCCGCGTCATCTCGAGCTCGTCGGCCACCTCGCTGGCCTCCTGCGCCATGTGCTTGCCGGTGAACGGGTTGGTGAGCCCGTCGTTGATCATCGCGTCGATCGCCTTGGCGTCGCCCATGCGGAAGCCGAAGCGGGCCTCCTTGAGGAGGTAGGGCGCCTTCGACATCGACTCCATGCCACCGGCGACGCCCACGTCGAGGTCGCCGGCGCGAACGGCGGTGTCGATCGTGGTGACGGTCCGGATGCCCGACGCGCAGACCTTGTTGATCGTCTCCGAGGGCACCTCCTTCGGGATCCCGGCCTTGATCTGCGCCTGGCGCGACGGGATCTGGCCCTGGCCGGCCTGTAGGACCTGCCCGTAGGAGACGTGCTGCACCTGCTCCGGCGCCACCTCGGCGCGCTCGAGGGCGGCGGAGATTGCGTGGCCGCCGAGGTCGGTCGCGTCGAGCGAGGAAAGCGCGCCGCCGAGCTTCCCGAAGGGCGTGCGCGCGGCGCCGAGGATCACTGTCTTGGGCATCGGTTCGATCGTCTCCTGCGTAGCTCCCGGGGGAGCGAACCTTAGCGTTGCGGCACCCCCGGCCCGCGTGAATAGACTGGCGCGTCCATGCCCGCTCCGACTGTCACCGCCCGCACCGGCGCCGCCGCCGAGACCGACGCCGACACCCGCGTGGTGGGGGTCTTCGAGGACGAACGGCTCGACGAGCCGGCCCTCCAGGCGCTGGTCGAATCGGGCGAGGCCAAGCCCGGGCTGCGCAAGCTCGCGGTGACCCACGAGGACGGCCGGCGCGTGATCCTGGCCGGGCTCGGCAAGCGCGACGAGCTCGACTCCGAACGCGCGCGGGTGGCCGCCGCGGCGGCCGCCGGTCGCGCCCGCGAGCTCGGCTCGAAGTCGCTGTCGTGGGCCGCGCCGTCCGGCGACGCGCACGTGGTCGGCGCCGTGGTCGAGGGCACGCTGCTCGCGCTCTACAGGTTCGACCGCTTCAAGTCTTCGCCCGAGAACGAGGGCGGGATCGAGTCGATCGAGGTGACCGCGGACGCGGACGTGCTCGAGGCCGTGGAGCACGCGCGCGTGGTGGCCGAGGCGCAGAACGCGGCTCGCGACCTCCAGAACACGCCCTCGAACGTGGCCACCCCCACCTTCCTCGCCGAGCGGGCGAAGGCGATCGCCGACGCCCACGAGAGCGTGACGCTGGAGGTGTGGGACCGCGACCGGATCGAGTCCGAGGGGATGGGCGCGTTCACCTCGGTCGCGCAGGGCACCTACGCCGAGCCGAAGCTGATCGTCCTGCGCTACGAGGGCGGCGGCTCGGGGCCGCTGCTCGGCTACGTCGGCAAGGCCGTGACGTTCGACACCGGCGGGATCTCGATCAAGCCCAGCGGGAAGATGCACGAGATGAAGTTCGACATGTCGGGCGGCGCCGCCGTGATCGAGTCGATCGGGGCGATCGCCGAGCTCGGCGTGCCGGCCCGGATCCTCGCGGTCGTGCCGTCGACCGAGAACATGCCGAGCGGACGGTCGGTCAAGCCGGGCGACATCGTCACCGCGCTGAACGGCAAGACGATCGAGGTGAACAACACCGACGCCGAGGGCCGGCTGATCCTGGCCGACGCGCTCGCCTACGCGGTGCGCGAGGGCGCCGAGCGGATCGTGGACCTGGCCACCCTCACCGGCGCGATCATCGTCGCGCTCGGGTCGACCTACGCGGGCCTGTTCTCGAACGACGACGACTGGTGCGGGCTGGTCGAGGCGGCCTCGACCGCCACCGGGGAGCTGGGCTGGCGCCTGCCGCTCCATCCCGAGTACTTCGAGCTGACCAAGGGCGAGTACGCGGACCTGACCAACGCGTCCGAGACGCGCAAGGCGATGTCGATCTACGCCGCGGAGTTCCTGCGCCAGTTCGTGGACGACAGGCCGTGGGTGCACGTGGACATCGCCGGCACCGCCTGGGGACTCGGCCGGGCGTACGTCGGCAAGGGCGCCTCGGGCTTCGGCGTGCGGATGCTCGTGGACCTCGCCGAGCGAGCGGGCGGGGACTGACCGTGGCGGGCCGGCTCGATGGGCGCGTGGTCGCGATCACCGGAGCGTCGTCCGGGATCGGCGAGGCGACCGCCCTGGCGCTCGCGGGCGAGGGCGCCGCGGTGGCCCTCGGCGCGCGCCGCGAGGATCGGATCGGCGCTCTGGCGGAGCGGATCGAGTCCGACGGCGGCCGCGCGGCGGCGATCCGCGTGGACGTGGCGGACGAGGCCGATGCCCACGCGTTCGTGCGGGGCGCGCACGAGCGGCTCGGCGGCCTGGACGTGCTCATCAACAACGCGGGCGTGATGCTGCTCGGGCCGATCGAGGGTGCGCCCACCGACCAGTGGCGCCAGATGGTCGAGGTGAACGTGCTCGGCCTTCTCTACTGCACGCAGGCCGCGCTCCCGATCATGCGCGAGGCGGGCGGCGGCCACATCGTGAACATCTCGTCGGTGGCCGGGCGCGTGGGAAATCCGGGCAGCGCCGTGTACAACGCCACGAAGTGGGGCGTCGTCGGGTTCTCGGAGGCGCTGCGCAAGGAGGCCGCGCCGTCGAAGATCCGCGTCACGTGCATCGAGCCCGG
>JAXDHW010000059.1:0-3971 GCA_034664365.1 Thermoleophilaceae bacterium | reverse complement strand
CACCTACACGGACTTGGGGATCTGGTCCGTGGAGCGCGACGGGTCGAACTTCAGGCAGCTGACGGCCGGGGACATGTACCTCGGAGACGTCGCCTTCTCGCCCGACGGGCGCTATCTCGCGATCTCGGTGGGCAAGCCGCACGGCTTCAACGCGGAGACGGACATCTTCACGCTGCGGCTCGACGGCAGTGAGCGGACGCTTCGGAGCGATGTTCACACGGCGATGCAGCCCGTCTGGTCCCCCTTCGGGCCGACCCTGTTCTTCCTCGGCAATGCCTCGAAGGACGAGAACAACCTCGGGACGTGGGGCATCCGGCGCGTGGACGTGGGCGCCGCGGGCACGTCGGTCGCGGTCACCGACAGCGACTGGCGCGACGGGAAGATGTCGTGGAACCCGCTCGGCGCGGAGTTGCCGGCGGTCCCGCCGGACCACGATCCGCCACTCGCGTTCCTCGGGACGACGCTCGGCGTGGCGAGCGCGCCGGCGAGCTCGAAGGCCACTGTCCGCGCCGCGGCGAACAAGCAGACGCCTGCGAGCCGGCTTCCGTTCATCGCGCTCGACCGCACCGGGATCAAGCGGATCGACGTGGCGGTCGGCAAGCGCGCCCACGGCAGGTGCCGCTTCCTCAAGAAGGACGGCAAGCTCGCCAAGCGGAGCAGGTGCCGCGAGCCGAAGTACGTGCGCTTCCGCGGCGAGGCCCGCTGGCGCAAGCTGACCGCGAAGCTGCCCAAGGGGACCTACGAGGTCCGCTTCCGGACGCGGGACGTGAAGGGACATCACACCCGCAAGCACCCCAAGCGGCACGTCGTGCACCTCCACTAGTCATGCGCCGAGCGCTCTCGATCTGCGCGGTCGCGCTGGCAGCCCTGACCGGCACCGCCGCGACCGCGAGCGCGGAGATCGCCTTCACGTCGGGCAGCTGCGAGAACGGCGGGCTCCGGCTGTTCAGTCCCGGCGGCGAATGCGCCGGGGGCATCTTCCGGATGCATGACGACGGCAGCGGTCGCACGCGGCTGACGAACGGGGAGGCGCCGGGCTATGAGGGCAATCCGCACAGCGGCGACTACGGTCCCAACTGGTCTCCAGACGGGACCAAGCTGTCGTTCATCCGGCGTACCGGCACCGGGCTGACGGAGCGCGTGTTCGTGATGGACGCGGACGGGTCCGACCAGCACCCACTCCAGCCGAGCCTTCCGCCCGGCTACGACTCGGAGGAGTCGCCCGCCTGGTCGCCCGACGGCGAGCTGATGGCGTACGTGGCGTACGTGGCCGACCCGATGCCGGCGGAGCGGAAGGACCGTCCGCTCGTGCTCGTGCGCGCGGACGGGAGCGACCCGCGCAAGCTGACCCCCGACGGCTGGGTCGCGGCCGCGCCGCGGTTCACGCCCGACGGCGAGCACATCATCTTCCGCGGCTATCCCGACCCGGTGCGCGACGACTTCGGCCAGACGCAGGGCGAGTCCGCGCTCTACATCACCGACCTGAACGGCGAGCACACCGAGCGACTCGCGTTCGGTGACTTCGGCCTGCCCCCCGATGCGCTGTCGCCTGACGGCCGCTGGATCACCTTCGCATTCCACGGGCTTTACACCATGCGCGTGGGCTCCGGCCAGCTCACACGGCTCTCGGACATGAACCTCGTGGAGCCGGCATGGGGCGCGAACGGCCCAACCGTGTTCTTCGTCGGCTATCCGGACTGGTCGACGGGCGAGTCGGCGGTCTACGCGATCGACGTCTCGCGCGACGAGGGGGCCGAGCGCCTCACCCCGCTTGGCCGCGGCGATGGCCAGCCGGACTGGGCCGCCTTGGGCGGCGACGGGCCGACCCGCCTCGCGAGCGACCACGCCGCGCCCGCGGTCATGCTCAAGAGCCAGCTCAAACGAGAGCCGAAGAGCTCCGCGCGCGCGAAGTCGTCGGCGTCCGTGTTCAGCCGGATCCCGTTCTTCGTCGTCGACGGGTCCGGCATCCGGCGGGCGAAGGCCTCTGTGGGCAAGCGTGTGTCCGGCGGCTGCCGGTTCCTCGACGGGAAGAAGCTCCGCGCCCGCTCCCCCTGCTCGAAGCCGCGCTACTTCAGCCTGCGCACCGCCAAGGGCTGGCGCCAGCGGGTCGAGCACCTGCCGGACGGCACCTACGAGGTCCGCTTCCGCACGACCGACATCAAGGGCCACCGGACGAAGCACCCGAAGCGGCGCATCGTCCATCTGCACTAGTCCAACCCGGTCGCCTCGATGAGTCCGCGCGGGTTCCACGGGAACGGGCCCGTGGGGAACGCGAAGCGCAGGAAGCGGTGCGGCGGGTCGGCGGCGAAGTGGAGGACGAACGGCGGGAGGAACATCGCCACCAACCGGTCGAGGGCGCCGGCGATCATGTGCAGGTTCGGGCGTGCGCGGACCCGCCAGGCGTCGAAGCTGCCCGCGGGCACCTCGATCCGCTCGCGCCGCTCGACCTTCAGGCCCACCTCCCAGTGCAGGGTGTTGGCGAGCCAGAGCGCGAAGGAGCGCTCCGCGCCGCGCTCGAACTCCAGCCCCCGCAGCATCAGCGCGCAGCCGAGCAGCGGGGACAGGTCGCTCGGGTAGCTCTCGACATCGCCGCCCCAGCTGAGCACGGACACGTCGCGGAACCAGCCCTCCTCGGTGGCCACCGGCCGGTCAGCGTGTGTCGTCTCGAGGCGATAGCGGTCGGCGAGCAGGTGCCCGCGCCGTCGCAGGGCGTCGAACTCGAGCCTGTACGCCGCCTCGCCCCGCGCGAGCATCTCGAGCTCGAGCCGGTAACGCGGCTCGGAGTCGTCGAGCACCCGCACCGTCGTCGTCCCCTCCCCCGCCGGCTCGCCCGCGATCAGCCCGCGGTACTCCGCGTGCTCGCCGTCGGCGATCCCGGGGTCGAGGAAGCGGCCGTCGCCTACAGCTCGTCCTCCATGCGCAGCGTGGCCACCGCCGCGCGGATGTGGTCACGAACCTCGGCGGGCGGGAGCTTGCCATCGAAGCGGCGGAGCAGCCCCCTGTCCTCGTAGTGCTTCTCCAGGGGCCGCGTCTGCTCGTGGTAGACGGACAGCCGCTTCTTCACGGTCTCGGGCTTGTCGTCGTCGCGCTGGATCAGTCGCGAGCCGTCCTGGTCGCAGACCCCCTCGCGCTTCGGCGGGTCGAGCTCCACGTGGTAGAGGTGCTGGTTCTTCACGCAGATGCGGCGGCCGGAGAGCCGGCGGATGACCTCCTCGTCGGGCGCCTCGATCAGGAGGGCCGCGTTGAGGCGGCGGCCGCGCCGCTCCAGCGCGGCCTCGAGGGTCTCCGCCTGCCCGATCGTGCGCGGGAAGCCGTCGAGCAGGAAGCCGTCCTCGGCCTCCGGCGAGTCGACGCGCTCCATGATCACCTTGCAGATCACGTCGTCCGGCACGAGGTCACCGCGCTCCATGTACTGCTTGGCCTCGCGGCCGAGCTCGGACTCCTCGGTGACGGCGGCGCGCAGGATGTCGCCGGTCGCGTAGTAGGGCAGGTCGAAGTCCTCGACCAGCCGTTGCGCCTGGGTGCCCTTACCCGCGCCGGGCGGCCCCATCAGGATGAGGTTCAGCTGCCCCACGAGCGGCGGAAGGGTATCGGGAAGCGCGGCCCAGCCGCAGTTACTTCAGGAAGCCCTCGTAGTTGCGCATCATCAGCTGGGCCTCCAACTGCTTCATCGTGTCGAGGGCCACGCCGATGACGATCAGGATCGACGTGCCGCCGAAGAAGAAGTTGGCGCTCGTCTGGTTGATCAGGATCGTGGGCAGCGCCGCGACCGCGGCCAGGTACAGCGCGCCCGGGAACGTGAGCCGGGCGAGGATGCGATCGAGGAACTCGGCCGTTGGCCGGCCGGGTCTCACCCCGGGTATGAACCCGCCGTACTTCTTGAGGTTGTCCGCCTGCTCGACCGGGTTGAACGTGACGGCCGTGTAGAAGTACGTGAAGACGATGATGAGGATCGACTCGCCGATCACGTA
>JAXDHW010000057.1:0-3110 GCA_034664365.1 Thermoleophilaceae bacterium | reverse complement strand
AGCCCCGAGTGCGGCAGCCGCGGCATGACGACCTTGGTCCGCTGGGGATAGCTCGCGCCGGGTGGACAGGGCTGACTCGTGCCAGAAACGATCCCGGCGAAGACCTGTGAGTCGCAGGCGATCTGGTTGAAGAAGGGCGGGTTTTGGTCGGGTGGCACCGTGCCGCCGCAGGTCGGCTTGCTCTGCTGCAAGCCCGACGGTGACGTCGTCACCTGGCCGCCGCCGGCCTCGACGTTGCCGCGGTAGCAGTTGCTCGGCGCAGCGGTCGATGTGAGCTCGCCGACGTCCCCGTTGGTGTCGTTGCCGAACGACCCGTTGTGCTTGAAGCTGTTGTGGAGGAGCGCGTTGTCCCAGTCGTCGTAGAGGCAGACGTCGTTCGGCGGCGTGCCGGTCTGGGTCCCTCCCTGGCAGGTCGCGCCGGGCGGCGGATCGCCGACGTCGGGATAGGGGACGAAGACCACACCCCAGGCCCCGTTGCGCTCGAAGCGATTGCCGACGATCGTGTCGTCGCGCCCGCCGGCGACCGACAGCCCGGTACCGGTGGGCGCCGGGACCGTGCGCGGCACGTTCGCGTTGTTGTTGTCGTGGACGTAGTTGTGCATGAAGACCCAGCACGAGTGCGTGTGCGTGATCGGGCTCGTCTTGCCGCCCGGGCAGAGGCCGGTCTGCGGCGAAGGGCGGTCGTCGTTGTTCTGGCTGTTGGTGTCGAAGCCGTCGCCGTTGTGGTCGAACTCGGAGTTCTTGACCACCAAGTGTCCGCCGGCGTTCGTGCCGGAGTAGCCGAGCGACGAGTACTGCGCGTGGGCGTGGTTGACGACCTGGTTGCAGACCTGCGCGCACGCGCCGATGTAGTAGTCCGAGTCGGCCATGTTGCTGGCGTAGGTCCAGTTCCAGGTGCCGCCGCTCGCGTTGCTCGAGAAGATCCCGTAGCCGGCGGCGGTCGAATCGTCCTTGTAGTAGGTGCTGGTCGCGTTGAGGTACGCGCCGTGGAAGTGGAGCGGGACGATCTTGCCCGAGCCGTCACCGCCGTTCCACCAGATCTCGTTCCTCGCGAGGAAGTTGCAGACGGTCAGGTTCTCGATGCTCACGTGGTCGGCCTTCCAGACGAGGATGCCGTTGCGTCCGAGCCGGTTGCCGTCCGAGCCCTTGACGCCGAAGTCCTGATCGCGGGCACGGCGGCTGCAGCGCCGC
Organism: Thermoleophilaceae bacterium; assembly: GCA_034664365.1. Lineage (GTDB taxonomy): Bacteria > Actinomycetota > Thermoleophilia > Solirubrobacterales > Thermoleophilaceae > AC-37. Next base: position 1,919 of record JAXDHW010000057.1, on the reverse strand, counting down.
GCGCCCGGCTTGGTTCCGTCGACGACCACACGATTGCGCTGCATGCCGCGCAGGTGGATGCCGCGTTTGGCGATCACGACGCCCGCCGGCGCGTCCCAGCGGATGCCATCCACCCGATCGGCGCGCTCGTGATAGTCACCGGGGCCGACGAGGATCCAGTCCCCTCGATGTGCGGCGTCGATCGCGGCCTGGATCGAGTGATAGTGGCCCTTCACGCCCTTGTAGGTGCCCACGCGCAACACACGCGAGTGCGCCCCCGCGGGGACCGCGCACACCAGCAACCCGCTCGCCACCGCGAGCGCGGCGACCCAGCCGCCGTGGAGCCTGGGCCTACCCATGCGCGCAGCGTACCCCTGATGCCACCAGGTCTGTTCAATCTTTAGGAAGGCTTCACCCGGTGCGGACCTCAGGACAGGGCGAGGGCGAAGCACTCGCCCTGTGCCGCGCGAGGCGCCCGCCTGGCTAGGACGCAGGGAGCGTGGCGTGCACCGCACGCGAGCGACCGAGGACGCCGCCAGGCGATGCGCCGCAGACGGGACATGGCGAGGGCCGGAATCGAACCGGCGACACCACGATTTTCAGTCGTGTGCTCTACCAACTGAGCTACCTCGCCGCGCGGGGCGATGGTAGCCGGGAGCGCGGGCTCCGGCCAGGCTCGGCCTAGTCGCGCCAGTCGGGCGCGAAGGGCGGGTCGAAGTTCCTCTCGCGGCGCTCCGACAGCTCGTCGATGCGTGCCGTCTCCTCGTCGGTCAGGTCGAGCTCCAGTGCCGCGAGGTTCTGGCGCCGGCGCTCCGCGTTCGTCGACCGCGGCAGCAGCACCACCCGCTCCTGCGCCGCGAGCCACGCGAGCGCCACCTGCGCCGGCGAAGCACCGTGAGCCTCCGCGATCTCCTTCAACGCCGGCTCGTCGATCACGCTGCGTCCGCTCCCGCCGAGCGGCGCGTAGGCCTCGAGCAGCAGGTCGTGCTCGTCGGCGAGCTCGCGCAGCTCGTGCTGCGAGAGCTTGGCGTGGTACTCGACCTGGTCGGCGAAGATCGCCGGCTCGATCTCCAGGGCGTCGCGCAGCAGGTAGCCCGGGAAGTTGCTCACGCCGATCTCGCGCACGAGCCCTTCCTCGCGCAGGCGCGCGAGCTCCTCGAGCCCAGGCCGCAGCTCCGCCTCGTCCTGCGGCGGCCAGTGCAGCAGCAGCAGGTCGAGTCGCTCGCGGCCGAGCTTCCGCAGGCTCGCCTCGGCGCTCCCCCGCAGCTTCGCGGGCTCGTAGTCGCTCAGCCACACCTTCGTGGTCACCCATACGTCGGAGGGGTCGACACCCGACCGCTTGATCCCGCGCCCGACCTCCTCCTCGTTCCCGTACGCGCGCGCGGTGTCCACGTGGCGGTAGCCCGCGGCCAGCGCGTCGGCCACGGCCTCCTCGGTCTCGCCCGGCTCGACCTCGAAGACGCCGAAGCCGATCGTGGGCACTGACACGCCGCGGACGGTCTTGGTGAAGGGCGCGGGCATCGGCGGGTGACCCTATCGAGGGCTCAGGTAGCGGAGCACGTCCTCGCCGTCGGCCTCGAGCGCGGCCAGGTCCGCACGCGCGATCCGGCGGAAGGGCTCGATCTCCACGTCGCGACCGCGCAGGCGCCACGTGGCCACGCCACGCCCGCCCACCAGCGCGAAAGGGCGGAAGCGACCGTTGCTGGTCACGAGCCGCTGCTCCTCGCCACCGAGCAGCGGCGCACGCGACGTCCATCCGAGGAGCACGGGGTCGAACGACCCGAGTAGTCGCGGCGGTGGTGGCTCGCCCGCGGGCGCGCGGCCCGCCAGGTCGACCAGGCCGTCGCGCTCGTCGAGCTCGGAGGCGATCGCCGCGAGACCGGCTCGCGCGTCGCGCAGCGGCAGGCCGGCCCAGCGCGCCAGGTCGCGGTCGCTCGCCG
>JAXDHW010000044.1:0-3982 GCA_034664365.1 Thermoleophilaceae bacterium | reverse complement strand
CCGTGCGCTGCTGCAAGCTGGCGCTCAACCACGGCGTCGGCGGACCGCTCGAGGAGCCCTCCTCCTACCTGATGAAGTCACCGCCGGTGCAGGTGCCGGACCCGGTGGCGCGCGAGAACACGGAGCGCTTCATCGCTCAGTACGGCGGCGCGCCCAAGCTGCCGGGCGGCGGCCGGATCCGCGCAGCCGCGACGGCTTCCTAGTCACAGGAGTAGATTCGACAGTGCGGAGGCGCCATCGCGCCTCTATGACCCTGTCCAGCAACTTCCGCCTCCTCACCGTCGATCAGGGGGATACCGTGCGGATCGCGCTCCAGGGGGAGCTCGAGCGGGCCACGATCCTCACGCTCGCGCGCGAGCTCGAGGAGTGCGAGCGCCGGCGGACCGCCATCGTGGTCATCGACCTCGCGCGGCTCGAGTTCCTCGACGGTGCGGCGTTCAAGCTGCTGCTCGAATTCGGCCGCCGGCTGCGTGCGGGCGGCCGCCATCTCGCCCTCGTGAACCCCTCCCGGCAGGTGCGGCGGATACTCGAGGTGAGCGCGATGGTGCACGCCGCTGACGTGCTCGACGAGTGGCTCGAGGACGCCCACGCGGAGCCCTGAGCCGAAGCGGACGCGGCGTATGCTGCCCCGGTGCCCGACGAGCGCTTTCAGATCGCCCAGGTCACGCCGTACGCGTGGGAGCAGCACCACGACGTCAACCGCTTCGTCGAGCGCCTCTCGGACGAGCTCTGCGGCCGCGGCCACCGCGTGGTTGTGGTGGCGCCGTCGGAGTCGCGCGAGCTGATCAAGGAGTCGCGGGCGCGGATCAAGCGGCTCGACGACGACCCGGACGCCGCCTTCGACGGCACGGGCTGCGCGTCGGTGCTGGCCGTCGGCCAGAGCCTGCCGGGCCGGCGCGGCGGGTCCGTCTCGCTGCCCGTCGACGTCTCGCGCACCATCGAGAGCCTGCTCGACGCGGCGCGCTTCGACTTCGTGCACGTCCACGAGCCGTTCGCGCCGAGCGCTGCCTCGGCGGCACTCCGCCACTCGCGGGCGCTGAACGTCGGCACGTTCCACTCCGCCACCGAGCGCGTGCTCTCCACGCAGGTCGCTCGCCGCCTCGTGAGCCTCCTGTTCGGGCGACTCGACGGGCGCACGGCGAGCTGGGCCGCCACACGCGACCTGGTGGCGCGCTACTTCCCGGGCGAGTACGAGGTGGTGCCGCCGGGCGCCGAGGTCGCCGCCGCGCGCGCGCCGGGCGACGGCGAGATCGTGGAGATCCTCTACTGCGTGGAGGAGGAGCGCTCGGCGCTCCGGCTCTTCCTGCGCGCGCTCCGGCGCCTCCCGCCGCAGCTGCCGTGGCACGCCACCGTCTGGTCGCGGCTGCCGGGCGGCGAGCCTGCCGTCCCGCTCGCTCGGGCTATCCGCGACCGCGTTCGCTTCGTGGGTCCCGAGGACGGGTCGGAGGCCCAGCACCTCGCGCGCGCCGACATCGTGGTCGCCGCCTCGGCCGGCACGACGCCCGCACCGCAGCTCCCGTTCCGCGCGATGGCGGGCGGCGCGGTGCCGGTGGCGTCGCGGCTGCCCCAGTACGAGGAGGCGCTCGGCCACGGCGACCGCGGCCTCCTGTTCGAGCCGCGCGACACGGACACGCTGGCCGCGCAGCTGGCACGGCTGGTCGGGGACCGCGACCTGCGCGAGCGGCTGCGCGAGCGCGTGACGGCCCTCGAGCCCGAGCTGCGCTGGTCGCGAGTGGCGGACCAGATGGAGGACCTCTACCGCCGCATCGCCGCCCGCCGCCACGGCCCCGGCGACGCCGGGATCCGGCGGCGACTCTCCTCGCGCAAGCTGATCCATGTCGACCTCCACATGCACACCGACCACTCGCACGACTGCGCGACCCCGGTCGAGCGCCTGCTCGAGACGGCGAAGGCGCGCGGGCTCGGCGCGATCGCCGTGACCGACCACAACGAGATCTCCGGCGCGCACGCCGCGCGCGATCAGGCCGACGGGGTCAAGGTGATCGTGGCCGAGGAGGTGAAGACGGCCGACCAGGGCGAGGTGATCGGCCTCTTCATCGAGGAGAAGATCCCGCGCGGCCTCACGCTCGAGGAGACGATCGCAGAGATCCGCCGGCAGGGCGGCCTCGTCTACGTCCCCCACCCGTTCGACCGGATGCACTCCGTCCCCGACTACGAGCACCTGCTGCGGGTTGTGGAGGACATCGACGCGATCGAGGTCTTCAACCCGCGCGTGGCGATGAAGTCGTTCAACGAGGAGGCGGCCCGCTTCGCCGCCAAGTACAGGATCGTGGCGGGCGCGGGGTCCGACAGCCACGTGCCCCAGGGGCTCGGCTCGGTGAAGATCGCGATGCGCGACTTCGATGGCCCGGAGGAGTTCCTCGAGTCGCTCCGCGACGCGGACATCATCCGTCGCAAGCAGAGCCTCCTGTACGTCCAGGCGCTCAAGCTGATCCAGACGAAGGCGCCCGGCGCGGCGCCCAGACCGAGCCGGCGGCGGGGCAACAAGTGATGCACGCAAAAGGACAGCAGCGCCCCCCGTCAAAAGCTCGCCGTTGGATGCCCGCCACGGACGACGAGATCCGGGAGAAGTACCTCGAGCGCGCGATACGTGAGCTGAACCAGCTCACGCGCGAGCTCCAGTCGTGCGAGCACTGCCCCCGCGGCCAGCTGATGCCGGTGCTCGGGTCGGGCCACCCGCAGGCCGACATCATGCTCCTGAAGTACGCGCCCACCGCGTCGGAGATCGAGGAGGGCGTGGCGTTCTACGGGCGCGCCGGCAGCGCGCTGATGAAGAGCTTCAAGCGGCTCGGGATCGATCCGCTTGCCGTCTACGGCACCCTCTGCGTGAAGTGCCCGGTGGCCGACACCGAGCAGTCGGCGCCCGAGTGCCGCGCGCGTGTCCTCGAGGAGCTGGCGATCGTGCAGCCGCGGATCGTGGTGATCATGGGCGCTCAGGCCCTCGCCGAGCTGATGGAGCTCGAGGTGCCGCTCGGCCGCACGGTCGACCCCGAGCCCGGCCGGATCCAGAAGCTCACGCCGTCGTGCGACGCCCTGTTCGTGCCGGATATCGACCAGGCGCTCGACGACGAGACCTCCAAGCGCGAGTTCTGGGCCGCCTTCCGGTCGCTGGGCGACTGGTACGCCGCGTTTCCTCCGTATTAGAGTCCCGGTCATCCGGACCAGGAGGCGGTATGGCCGACCCGGCTGACGTACTCGTAGTGGCGAACCGCACCGCGGGCTCGCCCGAGTTGCTCGCGGCACTGAAGGAGCGCGCGGCGCAGGGCTCCGCCAGGTTCCACCTGCTCGTGCCGGCGACGCCGCACGGGGTGTCGTGGGTCGCCGACATGCACTCCGGGGGCGCCGAGGCCGAGGAGCATGTGAGCGCGGCGGTCGAGCGGCTGCGCAGCGAGGGCCTCGACGTCGACGACGGAAAGGTCGGCGACCCCGATCCGATCGCGGCCGTCGAGGACGCCGTGAACTTCAAGGAGTTCGACGAGATCATCGTCTCGACGCTGCCCCGGCACGTTTCCAAGTGGCTGCGGATCGACCTGCCGCACCGCGTCGAGCACGCCACCGGCAAGAAGGTCACCCACGTCGAAGCGGCCGAGGAGGCCTAGGTGGACCTCGAGCCGCACAGCGTCGATCCGGTGATCGAGCGCACCTGCGCCGAGTGCGGCGCGGCGCTCACCGAGGAGGAGATCAAGGCCTCGCTCGACGCGGGCGAGGCCTACCTCTGCTCGGTTCACGCGGCGGAGCGGGTGCCGCTGGCCGACGAGGACCAGCTCGAGGAGGGCTAGGACTCGCTTCGCTCGAGCAGCGCGACGCACTCGATGTGCGGCGTCTGCGGGAACATGTCGACCGGCCTGACCGCGCTCAGCCGGTAGCCGGCGTCCACGATCTGACGCGCGTTGGGCGCGAGCGTCGTGGGGTTGCAGGACACGTAGACGATCCGGCGCGCCTCGGTCTCCAGTAGGCGGCG
>JAXDHW010000006.1:0-5267 GCA_034664365.1 Thermoleophilaceae bacterium | reverse complement strand
GGTCGAGCGACGCCAGCACCTCGGCGGCACCCTCCTCCCCGCCCCAGCCGGCCGTGCCCCCGCGCAGGCGCTCGGCGAGCGCGCGCAGGCCGGCGGTCGCATCGTCCGGCGTCCGCGGCCGGAACGTGTGGATGTCGACGCCCGGGGGGCCGAGTCGCGTGCGCGCGGGGAGATCGGGATCGTCCATCGTCCGCCAGAGGCTCTCGGCGGTGTGCCGCGACCCCACGAGGACTCCGCCGGCGGCCGCGAGCCCCTCGCGGGCGAGCGGCAGGAAGCGCTCGGCGTGCGGGCGCACGACGTACTCGAGCGCGCTGCCGTGGACCTTCACCGCGTACGGGACGTCTCCCGCGAGACCGCGGGCGAGGATCGCGGGGCCTGCGACGAGGTGGTTGGCCAGGGCCACGTCGGGGCGCGCCCGCGCGGCCACCTCGCGGACCGCCACGGCGTTGGCGCTCAGGTAGTGCTCGAGCTGATCGTCGGTGAGGTCGCTGAAGTGGATCGCCTCGAAGCCCTCGTACGGGTCGAGGACGTAGACCGGCAGCACGCGCCCGATGTCCGGCAGGTAGGCGGTGCAGCGCACCGGCTCCCGGATCGTCTCCACGCGCAGCTCTCCGTCCTCCCAGCGCCCGACCGCATCGACGAACGGCAGCGCGCCCGCGTCGGCGTCCTGGCATAGGAGGTGAACCTCGTGGCCGAGGTCGGTGAGCGCCCGCACCAGGGACGCGTTGTAGATGTTGCTACCGGTGCCGCGCAGCAGGTAGCCGTGGAAGATCAGTATCCGCACGGGCCCCAGACGATATGTTTCCGCGCCTGTGAGCCAGCGCCAGAGGTACCGACTGAGGGCCAGGTCCGACCGCGAGCTGATCCGCGAGGTCGAGCCCGGCACCGTCTACGTCGACCGCGAGACCGGCGAGGAGTTCGAGGTGGTGGGCAAGGTCCTGCCGCTCGCGCCGTCACCGAGCGAGCTCCCCTGGGCCGTGCAGAACCTGCGCCTCTGCGGCTGCTCGCTGGAGCAGCTGGCTCCCAAGGACGTGAACGACTGCCCGCACTGCGGGCGTCGGCTGCCGGCGATTTAGCGCGCTGCGGCCGACGAAGAACTGCGGGCGTTTGCTACGCCCGCCGGTGCGCCGGCACCGGCGTGTGCGGCTGCCTCACGCGGGCGGGCACCGTCCGCGGGAGCGTCTCGGCGCCGCGGCGGCGCGGGGTCGTGCCGGGGCGCGCGTGGTCGCGCATTCGCAGGCCCGCCTGGCGCGCCCGTCCGAGCGGCAGCCGCATCCCGCCGCCACCCGGTCCCCTGTCCGGCGAGAGCGGCGGTCCGCCGCCGCCGCCGGGGCCCTCGTCCTCCGAGGAGTCGTCGTCGTCGCGCAGCCGGAAGAACCACACGAGCCACACGATGAGCAGGCCGACGTCGAACACCCGAAAGCCGACCATGAAGATCCATCCCTCGGTGGACACGCCGCGATGGTACCGCCGATTCGCGGCCCGCGGAAACCCGCCGAGCTAGCGCTTGGTGGCCGGGTTGGTGGGCTTGGGATCGCCGATGAAGCTGGCGCTGTAGAGCAGCCGCGCCGTGCGGTAGAAGCACCCGTAGGTCATGACCGTGCCCTCCTTCTCGTGGGCGGCGGACGGCGGGTTGGTGGCCGTGCACTCGTCGCCCGAGTGGGATGACCGCCAGGCCTGGTCGCTCGACTGGTTGTGCGCGAACGCCGGCAGCCAGGTGGGCACCGTGAGGGCGACGATGTCGCCCTTGTGGACGCGGAACGGCTGCCGCAGCGCGATCGTCGGCGTGGAGCCGAAGTACGGCTCGAGGTCGAACGCCTGGGTCTGCTTGATCAGCTTGTACTCCCGCTTCTTCTTGAGCGAGCGGACGATCGCGAGGCGCGCCTGCGGCGTCTGCCCGTAGGTGGTCTTGAAGAAGCTGACCTGGTCCGTACTGGGCTTGGAGAGCCGGATCGTGAAGGACACCACGAAGCCGGGCCGCCTGATCATGAACGGGTTCTTGTTCTCCCCGAGCTGGACCTGGAAGCCCGTGACCTGGGCGATCGCCTGGCAGTTCTCGGGGCAATCGGGCGTGGGGAACGGAAAGCCGCCGCCGGGCCGGCCCAGCTCCTGCGTGTTCTTGCCCAGAGCGGGCGCCGCGAGCAGCGCGCAGGCCGCCAGGGCGCATAGAAACGCGGTGAGGAGAATTCGCCTCATCGGGGGCATTGAACACGATCCGCCGGTCGTGGTTGCGCTTCGGGAGGCTCGTTGCACGTGTAGCGTTCCCCCCGTGGACGCGTTCGAGCGCTACGTCCGCTCGGGGCTCGAGCTGGCGGGCATCCCGGTGGACGACGTGGACCTGGCGGTGATGCGCGCCGCTGACGCGATCTACGGCCCCGGCATGCGGGCGCTCGCCGGCGCGGACCTCCGCGAGGTCATGCCCGAGATCGACCTCGACCCGAGCCGCCCACCGCACGCCTCGTGAGCCACCCCCAGGACCTGTCGCTGCGCGAGCAGGCCGCGGCCGTGGCCGACGGCGAGCTCGACGCGCGGGAGCTGCTGTCCGCCACCCTCGCGCGCATCGCGGAGCGCGACGGCGAGCTCAACTCCGTGATCGCCACGTTCCCCGAGCAGTCGGAGGAGATGCTCGCATCGGCTCCCCGGGGTCCTCTGCACGGGGTGCCGATCGCGGTCAAGGACATGTACACGCTGCCGTGGCGCGGGCCGCGCGACGGGACGTCGCGCGAGCAGCTCCCGCCGGGCGAGTCGGCGGTCTTCCGCGCGCTGCGGGACGCGGGCGCAGTGGTGGTGGGCCACACCAACACGCACTTCTGGGGCGGCGGCTCCACCGGCCACATCTCGGCCTACGGCCCGGTGGGCAACCCGTGGGACGTGAAGCGCTGCGGCGGCGGGTCCTCCGGCGGCTCGGCCGCCAGCGTCGGCGCGCGGCTCGTGGCGGGCTCCGTCGGAGCCGACGGCGGCGGCTCGATCCGCCTGCCCGGCGCCTACTGCGGCGTGACCGGTCTCAAGAGCACCTTCGGCGCCGTGCCGGCCGACGGCTACAGCCACCCCCAGGCATCCGTCGACGCGCACGGCCCGTTCTGCCGCGACGCCGCCGACGCCCGGCTGCTGGGCGAGGTGCTGCTCGGCGGCGAGCTGCCGGCCGGCGACGGGTCGGGCCTCCGGGCGGCAGTGGTGCACGACCCGTTCTGGACGGACCTCGACCCCGACGTGGAGCGCGCCTGCCGCGACGCCCTCGACGCGTCCGGCTGGAGCGTCGAGGAGATCGCCCTCGACGGCGCCGAGCACGCCCAGGTCGCCGCGGTACTGAGGCTCACGCTGGAGGGGATCCCGGCGCTCGACGAGGAGGACCTCCGCGAGGCGGACCCGCTCATGCGCGCGCTCGTGAAGTACGAGAAGCTGCTTCCGGCCGAATTGCTCGTCCGCGCCGACCGGGTGCGCGCCCAGCTGCGACGGTCGGCGGCGGCCGCGTTCGAGCGCTTCGACCTCCTCGTCTGGCCCACCGTCCCGGCGCCGGCGCCGCTGATCGAGGCGCCGGTCATCGATCTCCCCTCGGGCCAATATCCGGCCGACGCGCCCAACGTGCGCCAGACCGGCTTCGGAAACCTCTGCGGGATCCCCGGCATCACCGTGCCGGCCGGGCTCTCCTCGGGCGGCATGCCGATCGGGCTCCAGCTCCAGGCGGGGTGGGGCCGCGAGGCCGTCCTGCTGGACTCCGCGGAGCACCTCGAGCGCGCAACCGACCGCGCCCACGTGGACGCGCTGCCGCCAATCGCCGCCGCCGCGGCCTAGATCCGCCACAATCCAGGCTGTGGGGGGACGTACGAGACGGGCGCTCGGGCTGGCGTTGATCGCCGTGGTCGCGTTCGGCGCGGTGGACGCGACGGCGAAGAAGCGCCGTCACCGGCCGGTCGTGGTCGTACACGTGCTCACGCTCACGCAGCAGGAGGCGCGCCGCAGCGGCTACCTGCGCGTGGAGCTGCGCGCGGCGCGCTCGGCGAACGTGCGGATGCACGGGCTGGTGCGGCGGCGCACGGCCACGCAGCACGGCAAGTACGTGCTCGTCGCGCCCACGCGCGAGCTGCACGTGCAGCGCGGCAGGCGCATCAACGCCAAGCTGCGCCTCTCGCACGCCGGGCGCAAGCTCTTCGCGCGCGACTGCCAGGCGCTCACGGTCACCGTCGTCGCGCGGGCGCGCGGCAAGGGACATCACCGCGCCGCGGTGGACAACCGCCGGCTGCCGAGCACCAAGCGCTGTCCCGGCCCTGGCGGCACGCCCGGTCCCGGTCCCGGTCCCGGCCCCGGCCCCGGGGGCGGCGGTGACGGCGGCGGTCCCAAGCCCCTCCCCTTCACCTACACGATCGGGGTCCGCTCGCGCTCGATCGCTCCCGAGGCGAACGGCAAGTGGAAGGGCGCGAACGTGTACCTCGGCGGCTACGGCATCAGCGGCGGGCAGCCCGGCAACCTCGACCAGGGGCGGGCGGCGAACGGGATCCTCGCCGGCGGCCCGCGCGTCACCGCGTTCGCGGTCACGGACGGGAAGCACCCGTTCGCCTTCGCCAACATCGAGGTCCAGGGCTGGTTCGTGGCCAACAAGGACGCGCCGTACGGGCTGGTGGACATGCGCAAGGAGGTCGCCAAGCGCACCGGCGGGGCCGTGAAGGCCGACGAGGTGATGATCCAGTCGGACCACTCGCACGGCGGCGCCGACCCGATGGGCGTCTGGGGCAACGTGCCGCTCAGCTTCCGGAAGTTCATGTACGACCAGACGGTCGCCGCGATCGTCGACGCGTGGCAGCACCGCAAGCCGGCGAACCTCTACTACGGCTGGGCGCCCGGCCGCGACCTCCAGTCGAACCAGTTCGACTACGACAAGTCGAACAAGGTCATGGACTCGGACGTGCGCGTCCTCCAGGCGCGCGGCAGCGACGACAAGCCGATCGCCACGATCCTCGACTTCTCGTCGCACCCGACCGTGCTCGGCTCGAGCAACAGGCACATCACCGGCGACTGGCCGCAGATGGCGAACGAGCTGATGAAGCAGCGCTTCGGCGGCGACGCGATGACGATCGTCGGCACGCTCGGTCGCACGCAGCCGAATCGCGGGAGCTGTCCGACGAGCGACAAGTCGGACAGCGACCCCGAGGAGGCCGAGTGCAAGCTGAACAACTACGCGGGGCGCGTGATCGACCGCGCCGCCGACGCGCTCGAGAACGCGCGGCTCCTCGACGGCGACCCGGTGGTGTCGGCCAAGGCCTACCTGATCC
>JAXDHW010000289.1:0-2669 GCA_034664365.1 Thermoleophilaceae bacterium | reverse complement strand
GCTGCAAGCTGGCGCTCAACCACGGCGTCGGCGGACCGCTCGAGGAGCCCTCCTCCTACCTGATGAAGTCACCGCCGGTGCAGGTGCCGGACCCGGTGGCGCGCGAGAACACGGAGCGGTTCATCGCCGACCACTCGCGCACGAAGGAAGCCAAGCGGATCGCGGAGAAGGCCGCCGAGGAGGCGGCCGAGGACGTACCCACCTCCGCCTGAGCCGTGCCCGCCCGCGCCGACCGGCGCGGGTCCTATCTTCATCGGCCGTGACGTCGAGCCCGTATCGCGAGGCTGGGATCCCGTACGCCGTCCAGCGCTCCACCCGCGCGCGCTACGCGCGGATCGAGGTGGACGCCGACGGCGTGCGCGTGATCGTCCCGGAGCGCATGCCGATGCGCGACGTGGCGCCGTTCGTGGCCGGCAAGCAGCGCTGGATCGAGCGCACGCTCCGCCGCTACCGGCAGGCCGAGGCGGAGGCGCCGCGGGTGGAGCTCGTGGACGGCGGCTCGCTGCCGTACCTCGGGGAGGAGTTGGCGCTTCGGGTCCGGGTCGAGCCCGGCCGCGTCCGGCCGCACGTCGCGCGGCGCGACCACGAGCTGCGGATCAAGGTCGGCAGCCCGGGGCAGGCGGCGGTGCGCGAGGCGGTCGAGCGCTGGTACCGGCGCCAGGCGCGCGAGGAGGTGGCCTGGCGGCTCGACGACGCCACGGCACGGGCCGGCACGGACTACACGAGCCTCTCGATCCGCGGCCAGCGCACGCGCTGGGCCAGCTGTTCGAACCGCGGGGCGATGAGCTTCAACTGGCGGCTGCTGCTCGCGCCGGCGGAGATCCTCGACTACGTGGTGGAGCACGAGGTGGCGCACCTCGAGGTGCTCGGTCATTCGCGGCGCTTCTGGTCGCTCGTGGCCCGTCGCTGCCCCGACTACCGCCGCCACGAGCGCTGGCTCCGGCGCTACGGCTCCACCCTCCGCGTCTAGCGGGGCCTACTCCCAGCGGAAGAAGCGCACGGCGAGCACCGTGCCGCCGACCGCCCAGGCGGCGAGCGCGCCGAGCGCGCCCAGGTGGTGGGACAGCCCGGAGCCCTGCACGATCGCCGCGCGCAGCCCGTCGATCACGTGCTTGAGCGGGAGCGCCTTTGCCATGACCTCCAGGACCTTCGGAAGGCCGGAGCTCGAGTAGAACGTGCCGGAGATGAAGATCAGGGGCAGGAAGACGGCATTGACGTAGGCGGGCGCGGCGTCGAAGTTGGGAATCGCGTGCGCGAACGCGACGCCCAGCGACCCGAACGCCACGACCCCGACGAGCACGAAGGCGGCGAGCTCGAACCAGTCCCTGGGCCATCCCAGCCCGTAGACGAAATGTCCGACCCCCACCACGAGCGCGACCTGTACGACCGCGTTCGTCACCGCGTTCGCGAGGATCCCGCCGAAGTAGGCGATCGGCGGCATCGGTGTCCCGCGGATGCGCTTGAGGATCCCCTGCTCGCGCAGGAACGCGATGTTGAAGGCGAGGGCGGTGAACGTCGTCGTCATCACGGCCATGCCGGCGATCCCGGGGACCAGGGTGTTGAGGTCCTTCGTCTTGTGCCCGAACACCGACGCGATCAGGAACAGGAAGATCAGCGGCAGCATGAAGTTGAAGAACGCGGCGCTCGGGTTGCGCCAGAACATGCGCCGCTCGAAGCGGAACTGCCGCCACAGGAGTCCGGTCGTGCTCACGAATCCGCCTCGGCGGTGAGCTCGAGGTAGACGTCCTCGAGCGTCGGCCGCGCCACCGAGAGCCCGTCGAGGCGCTCGCCGCGCTCGAGCGCCTCGCCCGTCAGGCGGTGCAGCAGCTCCGTCGGGTCGTCCGTCTCGAGCTCCACCCGGCGGCCGTCGGCCTCGTAGGAGACGACGTAGCGGGAGCGTCCCGCCGACAGCTCGTCGGGCGGGCCCTGGGCCACGATCAGCCCGTCCTTGACGATCGCCACGCGGTCGGCGAGCGACTGCGCCTCGTCGAGGTAGTGAGTCGTGAGGAGGACGGTCTTTCCCAGCTCCTTGAGCGCACGAACGACGCCCCAGGCGGCGCGGCGGGCCGCGGGGTCGAAGCCGGTGGTCGGCTCGTCCAGAAAGATCAGCTCGGGATCGCCCACGAGCGCGAGGGCGAGGTCGAGGCGGCGCTGCTGTCCGCCCGAGAGCTTGCCCACGCGCTGGTCGCGCTTCTCGCCGAGGCCCACGAGGTCGATCGTCTCGGCCGGGTCGCGGGGCTGCGGGTACGCCGCGGCCATGTGCTCGACCGACTCGCGGACCGTGGCTCGCGTGTAGAAGCCCGTGCTCTGAAGGACGATGCCGACGCGTTTGCGGAGCTCCAGGTCGCGCGCCTCCGGATCGCGGCCGAGAACCGCGATGTCGCCGGCCGTGCGGCGGCGGTAGCCCTCGAGGATCTCGACGGTCGTCGTCTTGCCGGCGCCGTTCGGCCCGAGGAGGCCGAAGACCTCTCCTCGCTCGACGTCGAACGAGATGCCCCGGACCGCCTCGGTCTGGTCGTAGCTCTTGCGCAGGTCGCGGACCGTGATCGCCGGCTCGGGCACGCCCCCACTATGCCGCAGCGGCGGTCCGCTACGTGACCGTGACGACCTGTACGTCCGCGCCCTCGACCCGCGACTCGATCGAGTTCGCGGCGGAGGCGGCCACCACG
>JAXDHW010000221.1:0-7719 GCA_034664365.1 Thermoleophilaceae bacterium | reverse complement strand
CGAAGCGCTGCCTCCACCTCGTCCCAGGCGACCGGCGTCGAGACGGTGGGCCGCTCCTTGGCGCGCAGCGAGTACACGCACACGGTCGTCTTGTGCTCGTCGTTCTGGCTCCAGTCGACCAGCACCTTCCCCTTGCGCAGGTCCTTGTTCATGCGCGAGACGACCTTCTTCGGGTGCTGCTTCTCGAGCAGCTCGGCCACCGCCTTGGCGAACGGCTTGGTCTGCTCGTAGCTCGTCTCGACGTTGAGCGGGACGTACACCTGGAGCCCCTTCGAGCCCGACGTCTTGGCGAAGCTCTCGAGGCCGAGGCCGCCGAACAGGTCACGGACCCACAGCCCCACCTGGCAGCAGTCGACGATGTCCGCGGGCGCGCCGGGGTCGAGGTCGAAGACCAGCATCGTCGGCCGCTCGATGTCCTCGGCCAGCGCGAGCGAGGTGTGCAGCTCGAGGTCGGCGAGATTTGCGGCCCACACGAGCGTCGGCAGGTCGTTGGCCAGGCAGAAGTCGATGTTGCGGCCGTTGTGCCGGCTCCAGATCGATGCGGTCTCGACCCAGTCGGGCCGGTGCGACGGGCACTGCTTCTCGTAGAAGTGCTGGCCCTCGACTCCGTCCGGATAGCGCTTGAGCGTGAGTGGCCGATTGCGCAGGTGCGGGAGCAGCACCGGCGCGACGCGCGCGTAGTAGTCGATCACCTGGCCCTTGGTGAAGCCCGGCTTGGGATAGAGGACCTTGTCGAGGTTGGAGAGCCGCATGCGGCGACCTTCGAGCTCGGCCTCGACCGCGTTCCCCTGGAGCTTGCGCAGTGGGCCGAGTGTGGAATCCGCCAGGCCCTTGTATACGGGGTGCCGGAGGATCCCCTCGCTCGTCCACTCGGTGAACTCGACCTCACATGCGAGCTCGGGCGACACGAACACGGCACCCTTCGGCGGCTTCGGCGTGCCGTGGAAAGGGGACGTCTTCCGGCGGAGCGGCTCGAGCCGGCGCACGAGATCGTCCAGGTCGGGCTGCTTGAAGCCCGTGCCCACACGGCCGCCGTAGCGGAGCACGCCGTCGGCGTCGTGGTGGCCGACCAGCAGCGCGCCGATGCTCGACTCGCGCTTGCCCTCGCCGGGGAGCCAGCCACCCACCACCAGCTCCTGGCGGCGCTTGTTCTTCACCTTGATCCAGGTCCCGCCGCGGCGGCCCGGCTCGTAGTGCGAGTCGAGCCGCTTGGCGATGATGCCCTCGAGTCCCTGCTCCTCGCTCGCCCGTTTGAGCGCGCGGCCCTCGCCGGGGTGCGCGCGCGGCGTGCGCCAGCTCGCGCCTTCGAGCTTCAGCTCCTCGAGGCGGGCGCGGCGCTCCTCGTACGGCAGGTGCATCAGCGAGTGGCCGTCGAGGTACAGCACGTCGAACGCCATGTAGGTGGCGGGGATCTCCTTCGCGCGCCGCTTGATCCGGCTCTCGCCGGTGAGATGCATACGCGATTGGAGGCGCCCGAAGCTCGGCTTGCCCTGCTCGTCGAGCGCCACGATCTCGCCGTCCAGGATCGCCGAGCGCGAGCCGAGCTGGCGCCCCAGCGGCCGCAGCTCCGGGTACTGCGCCGTCACGTCGGTCAGGCTGCGGCCCTCGATCCGCATCCGCCCGGGCTCCGAGTAGACGACGGCGCGAATGCCGTCCCACTTGATCTCGAACGCGTAGCGCTCCTCGTCGCGCGGCAGGTCGCCGATCTTCGCGAGCATCGGCACGACGTGCTCCGGCATCGGCTCCCGCTCCGGGTCGGCGGGCGGGTCCATCCGGTGGATCATCCAGTCCTTCGGGTCCTTGCCGGCGTGGAACAGGACATAGCGGCCGGTCAACCGCTCGCCGTGGAAGGTCACGATCACCTCGTCCTCGCGGAACTTGTGGCACTCGTATGTGCCGCTGTCCCAAACCTTCATGGTCCCGGCGCCGTACTCCCCCTTCGGAATGTCTCCCTCGAAGTCGATGTACTCGAGCGGGTGGTCCTCGGTGTGGACCGCCTTGCGGTTCTCCTTCGGGTCCTCCGGGATGCCGTTCGGGATCGCCCAGGACGCGAGCACGCCGTCCCGCTCGAGCCGCAGATCCCAGTGGAGGCGCCGGGCGTGGTGCTCCTGGACCACGAAGCGCGCCAGCTCGGGCTCGGCCCCACCATCGCCGCCGCCCGGCTCGGGGGTCGCCTTGAAGTCGCGCTTCCCGCGGTACTCCCTCAACCTGTCCGCCACGGCCGGAAACGGTAGCCCGCGCGTGTCGTACGCTCAGTCGCGATGACCACGCGCAGCCGCTCACTCGCCGCGCTCCTCCTGGTCGCGGTCCTCGCGCTCGTCGCCGGCTGCGGCAGCTCGCCGGACAAGAAGAAGCAGCCCGCCGCGGTCGGCAAGACGACGCCGTTCGAGGGCGCGGTCGCCGACCCGCCCAAGCCCGCCCCCCCGCTCCAGCTGCGCGACTCCACCGGCAAGCCGTTCGACCTGGCGAGCGAGCGCGGCAACGCCGTGCTCGTCACCTTCCTGTACGTCCACTGCCCGGACGTGTGCCCGCTGATCACGGGCAACCTCCACACCGCGGTCCAGCAGCTCGGCCCGAAGGCCAACAAGCTGAAGATCGTGGCGGTCTCGACCGACCCGAAGGGCGACACGCCGAAGGCCGTGAAGAAGTTCCTCGCCGCGCATCAGGTCCAGGGCGAGATGCGCTACCTGGTCGGCTCGAAGTCGAAGCTCGCGAGCGTCTGGAAGAGCTGGGGCATCGTCGCCCGCCCGGACAGGAGCGATCCCGAGAAGGTCGAGCACTCCGCCCCGATCTACGGCATCAGCGCGAGCGGCAAGATCACAACGCTCTACCCCTCGAACTTCAAGCCGGCGCAGGTGGTCCACGACGTGCCGCTCCTCGTGACGCGGTAGGGAGATGGTGGATCCCACGACCCCGCGCACGCGGATGACGCACGGATACCTGCGCAGCTCTGCGTCCTCGGGCTCGTCCTTGGTTCCACCAAGGACTTCACCCTGCGTCCTTGATCTGCTTGATCCCGCGCGCCCCCGCGCACACGCGGCCGTGGTATCCACCATCTAGGCCATGCAGGGCCGCCGGTACCTGCTCGTCGCCGCGCTTGTGATCGGCGCGCTTGCGGCGATCGAGGTGCTGACGAACGGCAGCGGGAGCGGCGACCGGGCGGGCCGCGCGGCGCCCGCGCTGCCGGCGGAGGTGCTCACCCCGCCGCGCGCCACGCTCGCGTCGCTGCGCGGCAGGCCGGCGCTCGTGAACTTCTGGGCCAGCTGGTGCGGGCCGTGCATCAAGGAGGCACCCGAGCTCCGCCGCGTGGCGGGGCGGCTCGGCGGCCGGGCCGCGCTGGTGGGAGTGGACTGGAACGACGCACGCTCCGGTGCGCGCGCGTTCATCCGCAGGAACGGCTGGACGTTCCCGAACGTGCGCGACGGCGACGGGACGGTCGGCAACCGCTACGGGCTCTCGGGCCTGCCGAACACCTTCGTGCTCGACCGCGCCGGCCGCATCGTGCGGGTGCTCCGCGGGCCGCAGACGGTCGCGAGCCTCGAGCGCGCACTGCGTGACGCCGGTTAGGGTCCGCACATGACCGTGACCTGGCCCGACGAGGTCGACCGCGTCATCGACGGTGACATGACCGCGGCGCTCGCGTACGTCACGCCGGCGGGCGGCGCCGTGGTCACCGCGGTGGCTCCGATCGGGCTGCGCGATCGCGAGCGCGGCAGCGTCGGCTTCACCACCTCGCTCGGGTTCGGGAAGAAGCTCGAGCGGATCAGGCGAAATCCGCGCGTGGCGCTCGCGTACCACGCGCGCAAGCACGGGTTCGCCGACGGCACTCTCTACGCGCTCGTGCAGGGCGACGCCAGGCTCTCGCTCGAGCCCGACCGCGACTACCTCGAGACCGAGATCGGGCCCCGCGCCGAGCGCTTCATGGGGCCCCGCAAGAGCGGCCGGTTCTGGGACCGCTGGCTCCAGGAGTACTACGCCGACCGCGTGCCGGTCGACGTCGACGTGGAGCGGATCGTCGCCTGGCCCGAGCTCGACTCGAGCGGTGAGGCCGAGGTGCTCGGGGCGCCGGCGCCGGCCGCGCACGCCGAGTCGCAGGCGCCGCCGAAGAACGGGACCGCGCCGCGCGTGGATGCCGCCAAGACCGGCGCCGCGGCCGGCAGGCTCCCCTACGTGCTGCTCGCGTTCGTGGGTGCGGACGGCTACCCGGTCGTGCATCCGGTCGCGATTGCCGAGGCCCGGCAGGACGGCATCGTGCTCGGGGCGGCCTCTCCCTCCCTGCTCCCGCCGGGCGGCCGGCGCGCCGGGCTGCTCGCGCACGATTACGGCGAGCACCTCGTCGGGCTCCAGGCGCGCCAGTTCACCGGCTGGCTGACCGCCGAGGAGGGCTCGAACCGCGCGCTGTACGCGCCGCACACGACCTCCGCCTTCCGCGCGCCCGCGAACAAGACCCTGCTGCTCCTCGCCAACGGCTTCCTCGCCAAGCGCGGGCTGAAGCAGGCACAGCGATCGGGCGCGATGGAGCGCCTGCGCCAAGTTTCCGAATAGTGGCCCGAACTCCGCCCGGCGGCAGTAGCCTGCCCCGCCGCATGCACCGGCGGTGGCGATTTGGGGGGGCGATGTCCGTGCTGGCGGTCACGTTCACCGTGCTCCCGGCGTCGGCGGGCGCGACCGTCACGGTCACCACCGACCCCGGCCTGCAGCCGAAGTACAGCGCGCCGGTGAGCGATTACGTGAGCCGCTGCGTCCCCGGGACGCCCGTCAGGGTGTCCGTCTCGGCCTCCGATGGCGAGCGCGTGGCGGTGGCCGGCGATTCCCCCCGCTCCGGCAGCTTCGACGTGGGGGTCGGCCTGCGCCCGGGCAGGGCCTTCTCGATCCGCGTCACCACGGAGGCGGGAACGGCGACCCACCACGTTCGCTGCCTCCCGCGCGACTTCCCCGAGTGGACCACCGACCGTCAGGCAACCCCACAGGCGCAGTGGTACGTGACCACCCCGGTCGGCCCGCATCCCTACGGCTACATCGCGATCTTCGACGCGCGCGGCGTGCCGGTCTGGTGGCGCCACTCGGCGAGGTACGGGCCGTGGGACGGAAAGCTCCTGCCGGACGGCAACCTCGCCTGGACCCGCAGTCTCGGTGACCCGTTCGGGGTCCGGCCGATGGAGGCATACGAGGAGCGAACCCTCGACGGGCGCCTCGTGAGGCTGATCCGCGCGGTCGGCAATCCGATCGACACCCACGAGCTCACGCCGATGCCGAACGGCCACTTCCTCGCCATCGCGTACCGGTCCCGGCGGGGCGTGGACCTGAGGGACTACGGCGGCCCGCGCGACGCGCGGGTGTGGGACGGCGAGATCCAGGAGATCGACCGCGCCGGCCACCTCGTGTGGTCGTGGAACTCGAAGGACCACATCGCCCTGTCCGAGACCGCACGGCGCTGGTGGGACGCGCTGATCGCCGTCCAGCCGCACCGGTCGCCCGCGCGGCGTGGCTTCGACCTCATTCACGCGAACTCCGTCGAGCCGGATGGAGACGGGGTGATCCTCTCGGCGCGGTACACCGACGCGATCTATCGGATCGACCGGAAGACGGGAGCGATCGACTGGAAGCTGGGCGGCTCGCACCGGTCCGAGAGCCTCACGCTCCTGGGCCCGGACCTGGGCCAGCCGCCGCTCGGCGGCCAGCACGACGCGCGCCTCTACGGCGATGGAACGCTCACCGTCTTCGACAACGGCACCAGGCTGGACCGCCCGCCGCGCGCGCTGCGCTTCAGGGTCGATCCGGCGATCCACACCGCGACGCTCCTCGAGCGCATCGAAACGCCGCTCGTCACGGCGTCGGCGTTCGTGGGCAGCGCCAGGAAGCTCCCCGGCGGCGATTGGGTGATCTGCTGGGGCGGCTCGACGGTCGTCACCGAGCAGCGGCCCTCCGGCGCCCCGGTGTTCACGCTCCACTTCATCGGCTCTCAGCACAGCTACCGCGCCGTGCCGATCTTGCCGGGGGTGCTCGGCGCACGCGCGCTTCGCCGCGGCATGAATCGCATGAACGCGAGGGCGACCGGCGGGGGTCTTGCGCTAGGCGGCTGAGACCACCTTCACGTCGTGCATCGACGCCTCCTCCTCGAGGAAGCGCAGCATCGCCTCACCCTCCGCCTCCAGCTCCCTGACGTCCGCCTTCCGCAGCCGCCCGAACGGCGTGAGCGTGAGCGTCGCCTGCCGGCCCCGGCGCTCCACGGCCCACGTCCCGCTCACGATGCCATCGACGAGGAACGTGGCCTTGATCCGCAGGTTCTTCGTCGCGACCAGGCCGCGGTGGTCGTCGGCGATCACGCGCGTGCGGTCGTCGTGCGCGAGCAGGAGGTTGTCGAAGTCCGGGAGGAGGCGGACGGGCACCGGCACGTCGGTGCCGGGCCGCGGCGCGTCCGGCAGGTCGAACAGCTCGCGACCGCGCTCGTCGCGGAGCTCCACCAGGCTGTCGCGCACGCCGTCCACTATCGCCCGCGCACCGCCGAGGCCTGACCACTGCTGGAAGTCGCCGGCGGTGGCCGGGCCGAAGGCGGCCAGGTAGCGCAGGAGGAGCTCGCCGGCCGCCGCGCGCTTGGCCGGCGGCTTGCCGATCACCGCCTCCGCCGGGGCGAAGCGCGAGTCGCGCGCGAAGGCCCAGCGGTCGTCCGTCGGGACCATCACGAGTGGCATGCCGAGCCGCACCGCACGGCCGAGCCCGCGGTCGTCGGCACGCGGAAACCGCCTGGCGAGCGCCGCACGCAGCTCGTTGAACGTGAGCGGCCCCCGGCGGAGCAGCTTGGCCGCCTCGCGGAGAACCGCGTCGAGGTCGACGTCCTTCGCCCGCGGGCCCATCGCGCCGAGCATCATCGGGTCGAGCGCCGAGCGCAGCTTGCGGTAGTCGCGCGCGGTCATGAGGTGGAGCGTGGCCCGCATCAGCGTCGCCCGCACGACCTTCCCTGAGCGGAGCGGCTCGAGCAGGTCGTCCCGGCGGAACCCGTCCACGCGGCTCCACAGCCCCGCGAACGGGGGCCGCGGCTCCTGCGCCTGCATCCCGCACAGCCGCTCCACCGCCGCGATCGCGGGGACCGCCTCGCGCTCGAGGAGCATCTGGCGCGCCAGCGTGGCGCGGCCGAGCTCCCTCGTCGTGAGCGTCTTCGCCGCCATGCGGCGAACATGGTGACGCAGCCGCGTACCCTCGCCGCGTGCCCCGCGCGCGACAGCTCCTCGCAGCCGTTCCGCTGGCACTCGCGCTGGCGGCCGCCCCGGCGCAGGCCGGCGTCCATCTGTCGGCCGATCCGAGCCTCTACCCCTCGTTCCACCGCGGCACCACCGACTACGTGAGCCGCTGCGTGGACGGTGACCCGCTCGTGCTGTTCGTTCGGGCGACGGACGGGGAGAAGGTCGCGGTCGGCCGGCACAAGGCGCGCGGCGGCGAGTACGTGGTGAGCCTCCATCGCCGCGCGGGGGGCGGCGTGACGGTCCGCGGGCGGAGCACGAGCTACCACATCCGCTGCCTTCCGAAGGACTTCCCCAAGTGGTCCGCGACCCGTGGGAGGACGCCGCAGTCGCGCTGGTACGTGGTCACGCCGATCGGGCCGCGGGTGAGCGGCTATGTGGCGTTCTTCGACTCGCGCGGCGTTCCCGTGTGGTGGCGGCGCTCGACCACCTACGGACCGTGGGACGGCAAGCTGCTCTCGCACGGCGAGGTCGCCTGGAC
>JAXDHW010000275.1:0-2527 GCA_034664365.1 Thermoleophilaceae bacterium | reverse complement strand
CGCGAACGTGCTCGACCTCCACGAGGTTGGCGCCGGAATCCCCGACGCACGTGAGCAGGCGTGCGAGCGATCCCGGCCGGTCGGAAACGCGGGTGAAGAGCACGAGCCGGCGGCCGACCTGGGTCTCATGGCGGCGTGCCACCGCCGCGAGCAGCCCGGGGTCGACGTTGCCGCCGGAGAGCACGACGACCGTGGTTCCGCTCGCCGCCGGCGCGACCAGTCCGCCGAGCAGCGCCGCGACGCCCACCGCGCCGGCCCCCTCGACCACGAGCTTGCTGCGCTCCATCAACAGCACCATCGCCTCGGCGATCTCGTCCTCGCCCACCGCGACCACGTCGTCGAG
Organism: Thermoleophilaceae bacterium; assembly: GCA_034664365.1. Taxonomy (GTDB): domain Bacteria; phylum Actinomycetota; class Thermoleophilia; order Solirubrobacterales; family Thermoleophilaceae; genus AC-37. The sequence goes on along the minus strand of JAXDHW010000275.1, from coordinate 2,184 downwards.
CCAGCGCTGGACGAGCCCGAGCGTCAGCCCACCCGGCCGCTTGACGGCGATCCCGTCGGCGATCGTCAGGGCCGAGGCGACGCCGACCGGCTCGCCGCGGCGCAGCGATTCGGCGAACGAGGCGCAGGCATCGGCCTGCACGCCGACCACCTCGACCTCCGGCCGCGCGGACTTCACCGCGATCGCGATGCCGCTCGACAGCCCGCCCCCGCCGAGCGGCACGACGACCTTGGCGATGTCGTCGACGTCCTCGAGCAGCTCCAGCCCGACGGTGCCCTGGCCGGCCACGACGTCGAGGTCGTCGAACGGGTGCACGAACGCCAGCCCGCCCTCCTGCGCGCGCTCGTTCGCCGCGGCGAAGCACTCCTCCAGCGAGTCGCCGACCAGGCGCACGATCGCGCCGAGCTCCGCGCAGCCCTCGACCTTCGCGAGCGGCGCCTGGGTGGGCATGAACACCTCGCAGGGCACCCCCCGCGCCCGCGCCGCCTCGGCCAGCGCCCACGCGTGATTGCCGGCGCTGCCGGCCACGACGCCCTTCTCGCAGCCCGCTCCCAGCGCCGCGAGCTTGTTGAGCGCGCCGCGCAGCTTGAACGAGCCGGTGCGCTGCAGGTTCTCGGCCTTCACCACGACGCTTGCGCCGCAGCGGTCCGACAGCGTCTGCGATGGCAGCACGGGCGTGCGGCGGACGACGTCGCAGACGGCGGCGCGTGCCCGCACGATGTCGGCGGCGGCGATCTCCTCGCTCAGCACGGCAATGGACCGTACCGCGTGTCGAACTGGACGCGATCTTTAGGTCAGCCTGCAGTCCTCGGATACCCTCTGTGCATGAGCGCGGTTCCAGGTGAGCCACTGAAGTCCAAGCCGCACGAGGTGACGCTCAAGGACGGGCGCAAGATGAAGCTCAAGCTCCCCGGAATGCCGCCGCGCGTCGAACCGATCGGGACCGAGGAACGCGCTGCCGGCGAACCGCCGCGCGACAACCCCGCGCCGCTGCACAACCCGAACCACGGCGCGTTCTGATCGCGATCCCCGGGTAAGCGCTGATCAGCGGCGCGCAGGTTCTCCAGTTGGTGGCTAGGCTGGGAGGTGGGTGTGAACGAAGGGCTGACGACACAGCGGCAGGCCGACGTACGAGGGCCGGCGTCAGGTGCGGTTCTAGGTCCGCGTGCGTTGAACCGCGCGCTGCTCGAGCGCCAGTTGCTGCTGCGCCGGTGCGACCGGTCCGCGGCGGAGGCGCTGCAGTATCTCGTCGGGTTGCAGTCCCAGAACCCGAACGCTCCCTACATCGCGTTGTGGACGCGGCTGGCGAACTTCGAGCCCGACGAGCTGGCGGAGCTGGTCGTGGCACGGAAGGTCGTGCGCGTCGCGCTGATGCGCTGGACGCTGCACCTCGTCACGGCTCGCGACTGCCTCGCGCTGCGGCCGGTGTTGCAGCCGGTGATGGAGCGCCGGATGCGGGCGTGCTTCGGCCGTCACCTGGGAGCGGTGGAGCTCACGCGCCTCGTGGAGCTCGGCCGCGCGCTCGTCGAGGAGGAGCCGCGTACGCTCGGCGACGTCGGCCAGCTGCTGGCGGCCGAGTGGCCCGGCCACGAGCCGCGCGCGCTCGCCAACGCGCTGTCGGCGCTCACGCCGCTCGTGCACGTGCCGCCGCGCGGGATCTGGGGCCGCAACGGCCGCGCGACCCAGACGACCGCGCAGCGCTGGCTCGGCCGCCCGCTCGAGCGCTCGACCGAGCCCGACGAGCTGGTACTCCGCTATCTCGCGGCGTTCGGGCCCGCGTCGGTTGCCGACATCCGGGCGTGGTCGGGGCTGAGCGGTCTCGCCTGCGTGATGGCGCGGCTGCGCCCGCAGCTGCGCAGCTTCCGCGACGAGCAGGGCCGTGAGCTGCTGGACGTGCTCGACGGGCCGCTCCCCGATCCGGACACCCCCGCGCCGGTGCGCTTCCTGCCGGAGTCCGACAACGCCGTGCTCGCCCACGCGGAGCGTTCGCGGATCGACTGGGACCCCGATCGCCGGCGCGCCATGCCGAGGACGTTCCTCGTCGACGGCTTCATCGGTGGGACGTGGCGCCTGATTCGCAGCCGCCGCATGGTCAACATCGAGATCACGCCGTTCGCCTCGCTCGCGCGCGAAGACCGCGTCGCCCTCGCCGAGGAGGGCCTGCGGCTGCTGGGGTTCGTGGTC
>JAXDHW010000175.1:0-3983 GCA_034664365.1 Thermoleophilaceae bacterium | reverse complement strand
GAGGAGCTGCTCGGGCTCGTCGGTCTCGAGCGCAAGCTCGACAGCCTTCCGAGTGAGCTCTCCGGTGGCGAGCAGCAGCGCGTGGCAATCGCACGCGCGCTCTCCCAGGGGCCCGAGCTGCTGCTCTGCGACGAGCCCACGGGCCATCTCGACAGCGACACGGCGGGGCGTGTGCTCGACCTGTTCGACCGGCTCCACGAGGAACTCGGCTTTGCGCTGGTCGTGGCCACGCACGACCGCCGGGTGGCGGACCGCTACGACCGCCGCGTGGAGCTCGCCGACGGCCGCGTGGTGGGGGAGGAGGGCGCATGAGGGTCGCCGGCCGCCTCGCGATCAGCGGGCTCGTTCGCGCGCCGGGCAGGACGCTCACGCGGATCCTTGTGCTCGCCGCGGCCACCGCGCTGCTGGGCTCGATGCTCCTGTTCGTCGGCGACTCTCTGCGCACGATGACCGCTGCGTCGGTACGCAGCGTGCCGCTCGACTGGCAGGGGCCGGTGCCCTCGTACCAGGCGGCGCTCCACACGGCGGCAGGCGTCGCACGGCAGCCCGGCGTCGCCCAGGCCTCCGCCACCGCCACGGCGCCGCTCGTGGGGGCTACGCATCGCGGCGCCTCGGGCACGACGACGACCGGTTCAGGAGCGGTGCTCGCAGTGCCGCCGGGGTACGAGCGCCACATCCAGACCTTCCGGCTGCTCCAGGGCGGCTTCCGGCCAGGCCAGGTCGTGCTCGACCAGCAGATGGCCGCGACCCTCCAGGCCCACCTCGGAGATCCCGTCAAGCTGAGCCCCGGCAAGGGCAAGCCCGCGCACACCTACCCGGTGAGCGGTGTGGCGATCGTGACCTCGCCGGACGTGCTGTTCCAGCCGCTCAACCCGCAGGTGGGACCCACGCCGGCGCAGCCACCGGCCAACATCGCCCTCCTGCCGCTCGGGACGTTCGCCTCGACATATGCGCGGGCGGTTCCTTCGATCACGCCTGCGACCGTCGGGTCGAACGCGGTCCCCGGGGCGCAGACCGGCGTCCAGTGGCAGGTGCAGGCACAGGCCGACCCGCTCGTGTTCCACGGGAGCCCGAGCGCGGCATACGCCCAGGCGACGCACGTGGTCAACCGGGTGCAGCGCAACCTCCCGGGCCAGGTCGTGTTCGTCGACAACCTCGCGGATCAGCTGAACACCGCCGCAGGGGACGCGCTCTACGCGGAGGCGCTCTACATCATGCTCGCGGTGCCGGGCGCGCTGATCGCGCTCGGCCTCGTGTACCTCGCGGCGCTCGGGGCGGTGGAACGCGACCGGCGCGACCTCGCGCTTCTGCGCGCGCACGGCGCGACGCGGCGCGACCTGGTCGTGCTCGCGGGAGCCGAGAGTCTGGTGCTGGGACTTGTGGCGGGGCTGCTCGGCGCGGCGCTCGCGGTGCTCGCCACCTCGACCCTGATCGCGGGCGGCGTCCATCTCACCGCGGGCCGGGTGGCGATCGCGACCGCGGCCTGCCTGGCGTTGGCGGTAGCCGGCGCGATGGCCGCGCGGATGGCCGCCACGGGGCGCATCCTTCGCGGCTCGGTGGCGGAGGGGCGCACCGGGTCCGTCCGGCTGGGCAAGCCGCTGTGGCAGCGGCTGTACGTGGACGTCGCGGCGCTCGTGGTCAGCGGGCTCGTGTACTGGCTCACCGCCCGCACCGGGTTCTCGGCCGTGGTCAACCCCGACTCGAACCCGACGCTGTCGCTGTCGGTCTACATGTTCCTGGCCCCGGCGCTCCTGTGGATCGGGACCACGCTCCTGCTGGTGCGGCTCCGGGGTCGCGCGCTCGCCTGGGCGGTCCGGCGGTTCGCGGGCAGGCGCGCCGAGAACCGGCGCGGATTCCTCCTGATGAGCGCGGGACGGCGCGGCGGCGCGCTCAACCGCGGCCTCACCGTGGTCGGCCTGCTGCTCGCGTTCGGCGTCAACCTCGGACTCTTCTCCGCGACCTACGACCAGCAGGCGAGCGTGGACGCCGAGCTGACGCTGGGCGCCGACGTGACGGTCACCGCTCCCCCGGGCGTGGCCGCCAAGCGCGATCTGGCCGGCCGCATCGCGCGCGTGCCGGGGGTGACCGGCACGACCGCGGTCGACCACTCGTACGCGTACGTGGGGCCCGATCTCCAGGACACGTTCGGGATCGACCCGCAGACGATCGACCACGCCACGACGCTGCGCGACTACTACTTCCTCGGCGGCAGCGCGCACCAGATGCTCGACCGCCTGAGCAAGCGCCCGGACGCGATCCTGGTGTCGAAGGAGACGATCACCGACTACTCGCTCAAGACCGGTGACCTGCTCAAGCTCCGCGTGGTGGACCAGCGCACGGGCGGCTTTCGGGTCGTGCCGTTCCACGTCGCCGGGGCGGTCCAGGAGTTCCCCTCGGCGCCCAAGGACTCGTTCATGGTCGCCAACATCCGCTACCTCCAGGCTGCGGACCACGGCAGCGGACCGAACGTGGTCTTCGCGAGGACGAGCGGCGACCCGCCGGCGGTGGCGCGGCGCGTGGCCGCGGCCACGAGGGCCGACGGCACCGTGGTGAAGAACATCCGCGAGCAGACCCGGCAGACGGTCAGCTCGATCACGACCGTCGACCTGCGCGGCATCAGCCGGATCGAGGAGGCGTTCACGGTCCTGCTCGCAGCGGCCGCGATGGCTCTGTTCGTCACGCTGATCGTGGCCGAGCGGCGCCACGAGTTCGCCACGATGGTGGCGGTCGGCGCATCGCTACGCGACGTCGCCGCGTTCGTGTGGAGCGAGTCGGCGCTCGTGCTCGGCGCGGGACTTCTGCTCGCGGGCGGCCTGGGCTGGCTGCTCTCGGCGATGCTCGTGGCGATGCTCCAACACGTGTTCGACCCGCCGCCGGACACGCTGGCCGTGCCGGGCCGGTTCCTCCTGGAGCTTGGCGCCGGCGCGATCCTCGGCTGGCTGGTGGCGACCGGGCTCGCCGCCCGCTCGCTGGGCCGGCTGCAGCTCGGCGCGCTGCTGCGCGAGCGCTAGCTGGCCGGCAGGCGAACGTCGAAGCTGCCGCCGTCGGCGCCTGGCTCGACCGTCACGTCACCGCCCGCGGACCGTGCCAGCCGGCGCGCCAGGGCGAGGCCAAGGCCGGCGCCGCGCGATCCGTCGGCGGCGGACCCGCGCGCGCCCGGAGCGAACACCGCCTCGGCCTCGTCGAGACCGACGCCCGGCCCGTCGTCGGCGATCCTGAAACGGACCGCTCCGCCGTCGCGCGCCACCGCCACGCACACGCGCGAGCGCCCGTAGCGCAGTCCGTTCTCCACCACTGGAGCGAGGATCTGCGCAGCGAAGGCAGGGTCGACGTCCACCTCGATGGGCTCCGCTGGAGGCTCGACATCGAGCGCCACGCCGCGCTCCTCCGCCAGCGCCGTGTACGCGCGGCTCGCGGCGAGGGCCGCCTCCCCGGCGTCGACCGTGCCGCCGTGCGGGTCGGCCTCGCGCTCGGCGGCCGCGACCAGCGTGTCGACCACGGCCGCCAGCCTGTCTGTCTGCTGCTGGACGGCCGCGAGCGCGTCCCGGAGCTCCTCCGGCCTGCGCTCACGCGCGAGCGCGATCTCCGTCTGCACGCGCAGGTTGGCGAGCGGCGTGCGCAGCTCGTGCGCCACCTCGGCCGAGAAGCGCTGCTCGTGGCGCAGGCTCGCGCTGAGTCGCCCGAGCAGTCCGTCGAGCGTGGCGGCCAGCGAGGTCAGCTCGTCGCGCGGCGGCCCGAGCGCGAATCGCCGGTCGAGGTCGTGCTCGCTCCAATCGGCGGCCTGGGCGGTCATCTCGGCCACCGGCCGCAGCGCTCTCCCGACCGACGCGTGTGCGAAGGCTACGACCAGGACCAGGAGGACCGCATCGAGGATGAGCGATGCGACGAGCGCGAGGTGCGCAGTGTGCTCGTACGGCACGAGCGACACCGCAGCCACCACGGTCCCTGCACGGGGGCCCGCTGGGCCGTGCACGGGCTGGGCG
>JAXDHW010000173.1:0-2631 GCA_034664365.1 Thermoleophilaceae bacterium | reverse complement strand
TCGCGCACGATCGTCGGCATGGCCGTGGCCACGATCGTCTGGTCGAGCGCGGCCAGCAGCAGGACGAGCATGAGCCCGGTGAAGACCAGGCGCAGCCGCACGGCGCCGCGCTCGAACGGAGCGACGGCGGCGTCGGCTGTTGCGGCGGAGGAGTCGATCCCCTAGGTCTACACGCTCGGCTCGAGAAGCCGCTCGCGCAGCGCCTCGACGTCGCCCTCGCCGAGCCCACCCGAGCGCAGGTGCGCCTCGAGGTCGAGCGACGCGAGCGTGTCCGCGACAACCTCGCCCGCCGTCGTGCCGGCACGCTCCAGGAGCGTCGTGATGGCCGCGCCCTCGTCCTCCTCGCCGGGTCGAGCGTAGAGCCGGGCGAGCCGTGCCTCGCTCAGCTCGAAGTCGGCGACGATCGCCTCCCCGGTCACCCCCACGAGCGCGAGCACGACCATCGCCACGAGGCCGGTGCGGTCGCGGCCGGACCCGCAGTGGACGAGGACCCCGCCGGGCCGGGCGCGCGCGATCGCACGCACGACGGCCACGGTCCGCTCGGGAAACCGCTCGAGGTGCGGCCGGTAGAAGAGCGGCGGCGGCTGCGCCTCCCAGTGGTCCCAGAACTCCCTGTCCTCCACGCAGTCGAGCGGAAGGTGCACGCGCGCGACGCCGGGCGGCTGCGCCCGTGCCTCGCGCGCGAGCTCATGGTCGTTGCGCAGGTCCACGATCGTCCCGATGCCGTACGCCGTGAGTGCGGACCAGCCGGTGGGCGTGAGCCTGTCGAGCGAGTCGGCACGCACGATGCCCCCGAAGCGCGTTGCGCGTCCGCTCCGAGCGGGCAGTCCGCCGAAATCGCGGACGTTCCAGCAGCCGTCCCAGTCCAGATGGCGGCTGCGCGGGACGGAGCTCAAGCCGGTGACGCGAGCGAGAGCCCGAACTGCCCGCCGTCGTCCGTCCAGAAGTCCTCGAGCGCGAGATCGGCCGCTCGGAGGTCCTGCTCGACGCGCTCGGGCGTGAACTTCGTGCTGATCTCGGTGCGGATCTCCTCGCCGGCGTCGAACGCCACCTCGATGCCGGCGCCGGGCACCCGCACCACCACGTCGTCGAGCGAGCGCAGCCGCATCTCGATCCACGACCGCTCGGCGTCGAAGAACGCGCGGTGCTCGAAGCGGTCGAGCCGGAAGTCAGCGTCCAGCTCGCGGTTGACCACGCGGAGGACGTTGCGGTTGAACTCGGCGGTCACGCCGGCGCTGTCGTCATAGGCGGCCTCGAGCACGGCCGCGTCCTTCACCAGGTCGGTACCGAGCAGCAGCCGGTCGTCGGGTCCCATCAGGTCGCGCAGCTCCGCGAGGAAGTCGATCCGCTCCTCGGCGAAGAAGTTGCCGACCGTCCCGCCGAGGAAGGCGAGCAGCCGCCGCTCGCCGTCGGGCAGGTGCCCCAGGTCGGCCATGAAGTCGCCGATCAGGCCGTGCACCTCGAGACCCGGGTAGATCTCGCACAGCTCCCGCGCCGAGCGCTCGACCGGCGCGGCGGAGACATCGACGGGGACGTAGCGGCGGAGGGTGCCGGCGCCCGCCATCGCGAACAGGAGCGCGCGCGTCTTCGAGGCCGACCCCGAGCCGAGCTCGATCAGCTCCTCCGCGCCCGTCGCGGCCACGATCTCGGGGGCGCGCCGGTTGAGGATCGAGCGCTCGCAGCGCGTGGGGTAGTACTCGGGAAGCTGCGTGATCTGGTCGAACAGCTCGGAGCCGTGGTCGTCGTAGAAGAGCTTGGGCGGGAGCTCCTTGAGCGGCGAACGGGTGAGGCCGTCGCGCACGACGGCGGCGATGTCGTCGCCGGCCGAGCCGGCCAGGCGGTCGTCGATCCGGATCCGCGGCGCGGTGAGCACGCCGCTCACGCCGCGCACCGGAAGCCCGCGAAGATCTGTCGCCGCTGGGGGAGGTCCCAGTTGCGGAACGTGCTCCGCGCCACACGCGCCCGCGTGGCCCACGAGCCGCCGCGCAGCACCCGGTAGTCCGGCCCGAAGAAGACCTCCGAGTACTCCGGGTACGGATGGGCCGCGAAGCCCGGGTACCCGCGGAACTCGCTCGCCGTCCACTCCCACACGTCGCCCACGAGGCCGAGGACGCCATACGCCGACGCCCCCGCCGCCAGCGCGCCGGCCGGCACGGGGCCGAACGCGGTCTGGTCGAGGTTGGCCCGCTCGGGCGTGGGGTGGTCCTCGCCCCACGGGTAGGTGCGCGGCGCGCGCGCGCCGGGGCCCCAGGCCGCGGCCTTCTCCCACTCGAGCTCCGTCGGGAGCCGCCTGCCCCGCGAGCGCGCGTACGCGTCGGCCTCGAACCACGACACGTGCATGACCGGCAGCTCGGGATCGACGTCCTCCGTCCGCTCGAAGCGGCGCTCGCGCCCGTCGGGCGTCCAGCGCAGCGGTCGCTCGATGCCGTACTCGCGGATCCACGCCCAGCCGTCCTCGGACCACCACTCGCGGCGCGCGTACCCGCCGCCCTCGACGAACTCCATGAACTCGCCGCTCGTCACGGGCAGCGCGTCGATCTGGAACTCGGGCAGCTCCACCTCGTGGCGCGGGCGCTCGTTGTCGTACGCGAAGCCCGCCGCGCCGGCGCCCGCGAGGAACGGGCCGGCCGG
>JAXDHW010000170.1:0-2916 GCA_034664365.1 Thermoleophilaceae bacterium | reverse complement strand
CGTTCAGCCAGGAGGAGGTGGCCGACGAGACGCGCGGCGGCTTCTACGTGCGCCAGCTGCTCGGCGCGGCGAACATCGAGGGGGGCCCGTTCTTCCACGTGGCCAGCGGCAACCTCGGCTACCAGGTCGAGCATCACCTCTACCCCGACATGCCGAGCACCCGCTACGCGGAGATCGCGCCGCGCGTGAAGGACATCTGCGAGCGCTACGACCTGCCGTACAACACGGGACCGTTCGGGAAGCAGCTGGGCAGCGTGCAGCGCACGATCCTGCGCCTCGCGTTCCCCGGCGGCAAGCCGCGACCCAAGCCGGGGCCCTACCGCGGGGACGACACGGCCGAGTCATCGGCCAACGGGAAGCGCCGCGAGCCGGCCGGACCCCAGGGGTCCGGGCCCGAACAGGAAACGCACGGCGTACGCGTGTCGATGCCTCGGGAGGACTGAGCGGCGTAGGGTCCCCTCCGACCCCAAGCAGCGGAAGGAGCCGGAACGTGTACGCACGAGTCGCGAAGTGGGAGGGTGCCGAGCCAGAGGCGATGCGCCGCTCGGCCGAGGAGATCAACTCCCGTTCGGAGTCGGGACCGCCCGAGGGCGTGCCCGCGGTCGGGTTCCTCATGCTCATCGATCCCGACAACGGCCGGGGTATGGCGATCAGCCTGTTCGAGACCGAGGACGACCGCCGCAAGGGCGACGAGACGCTCAACTCCATGAGTCCGCCCGACGACGGATTCGGCAAGCGCACGGGCGTGGACAACTACGAGGTGGCGGTCGACGCCAGGTCCTGAGCGTCCGCACCTGCGGTGATCGAGGACATCCTGCCGGCCGCGGTGGCCTCGGCGGACGCATTCGAGGACTCCGAGGAGGCGTTCCTGTTCCCGGAGGAGGAGGCGATCGTCGCTCGCGCGGTGGAATCCCGCCGCCGCGCGTTCGCCACCGCGCGAGCGTGTGCCCGGCGGGCCCTGGGCGCGCTCGGGCTGGCGCCCGTGGCGATCCCGCGCAGCGAGGGGCGTGCGCCGCTCTGGCCCGACGGGGTGGTCGGGAGCATCACGCACTGCGACGGCTACCGCGCGGCGGCCGTCGCGCGCGCCCGCGAGGTCACGGCCCTCGGCATCGACGCGGAGCCCAATGCTCCGCTCCGCGACGGGGTGCTGCGGCTGGTCGCGTCCGCGGAGGAGCGGGCCCGCCTGGCCGATCTCGCCGCCGCCGACCCGGCGATCGCTTGGGACCGGCTCCTCTTCAGCGCGAAGGAGTCGACCTACAAGGCCTGGTTCCCGCTCGCCCGCCGCCGGCTCGGGTTCGAGGACGCCGAGCTGACGATCGACGCGGAGAGCGGCACCTTCGGTATTCGCCTGCTGGTGCCCGGGCCGGTGGTGGACGGATCGGAGATCCGCGGCTTCGACGGTCGCTGGCTCGTGCGCGAAGGGCTGGTGGTCACTGCGATCGCCGCGCCATCCGGTCCATCGCGCGACGCAGGCGGCCGGCGCTGACCACGCCGGGCGGCACCCCCTGTGTGCGGTAGCTGAACGAGTAGGACGACATGTGGAGCGAGAAGACGACCGCGCCCGCGGGCGTCTGCTCCGTGATCCAGGGGGTCGCGCCCCAGCAGACGACCCAGTTCCCGCCGGGCAGCTTGCGCGCGCTGCCACCCCAGTCCGACCTCCTCACGTCCGGCTCGCCCACGGCCTCGATTCGGGTCGCGGTCATGCTCACCGGGTCGATCCGGAACCGATCGGCGAGCGGTGGGGCGATGTGGGCGCGGTTGTCGTACACGGTCAGCGTGCCGTCCTTCCACAGCCGCGCGTCGTGCTGGCCCGTGAACACCGGCTTGGCAGGCGGCATACCGAGCACGGTGAGGCTCCTCCCGCGGACGAACGACCCACCGAGCTTCCAGTCCACGTCACCGGTGGCCCGATCGATGTGGAACACGGCGTTGAGGTGCCGAGCGGACACCACCAGCCCGTCCCCGTCGGGCTCCACGGAGTTCATGTGCAGGAGGTCATAGCCGCGCTCCGGCGGCGGCGGCCTCCCGTGCGCCTCGTTGTACCACCACTCGCGCCCGGTCTCGGACGGGCTGATGTGCGAGGCGCTGTTCCACCGCCACACGACCCTGCCCGCGGGCGTGAGCTCCTGGATCTCGCCGTCGAAGACGCGGGCGTTCGACGGGCCGCCATAGGCGGACAGGTCCACGTGGTCGCGTGGCCGGTAGGTGATCCCCAGGAAGTGCCCATTCGGGAGCTGCTGCAGGTCGTGCATGTCGGTGGGGCTCCCCTTCGTGCGCAGCCGGCGGACCAGCCGGCCGTCCAGAGTCCGCTCCTCGAAGCTGCCGTGAGGACGCGTACCGAAATGACCCACGTCGTGGCCCCAGACCAGGGTGCCGTCGCCGAGCAGCTTGGCGTCCCACGGCTTGAGCCGATCCGATGCGCCGCGCCGCCACCAGACGGGTGCGCCCCGCGTGTCGAAGATGGCGACGTACTGGCCCACCGGCGCGGCGACGTACCACTGGGCCTGTGGAGTGCCGTGGCGCGCGGCGGTCCAGTCGGGGAAGTCGGGCGGCAGGCAGCGGACGTGGTACACGGTGGTTCGGCCGCCGGGCACCCGGGCGCGGACCGACATCTGGGCCCCGATTCGGCGACGCGCCTGAGCCGCGAAGGTGCCGCTTCGCTCGGGCCTGCCCGCGACGGAGACACGCTCGCCGGCCGACGTCCGCACGGTCACATGGAGTGGATTGCGATGCCGGCAGTGGCTCACGTAGTCGGTCACGTCCGGCTGGAAGGCGGGGCGCAGCCCCGGTGTGACCTCCAGCTCGACCCGCGCCGCCGCCGGGGCGGCCGCGTAGCCCAGGCAGCCGATTCCGCCGCCGAGAACGCTGAGAAGGAGGCGGCCACGGAACTGCACGAGGCCGGCGAGCTTAGCCGGG
>JAXDHW010000169.1:0-10793 GCA_034664365.1 Thermoleophilaceae bacterium | reverse complement strand
AACATCAGCTCGATGGGTGGGAAGCTCGTCTTCCCCGGCGGCGGCGTCTACCACGGGACCAAGCACGCAGTCGAGGCGATCTCCGACGCCCTTCGGTTCGAGGTCCGCGGCTTCGGGATCGGCGTCTCGATCATCGAGCCCGGCCTGATCAAGACGGAGTTCGCCAATGCCGCGAGCACGTCAATCGAGGAGGGCACCGCCGGAGACGGACCGTACGCGAGCTTCAACCGCCAGGTGGCGGAGAAGACCGTGGAGGCCTACGAGGGCCCGATGGCCAAACTCGCGGCCGGCCCGGAGGCGGTCGCGAAGGTCATCGAGAAGGCGATCACCAGCAGCCGGCCCAAGCCGCGCTACATGGTCACCGCCGGCGCGCGTGTCCTGCTCGCCACGCGGCGTGCCCTGCCGGACCGCGGCTGGGACGCGATGATGCGCTCGCAGTATCCGCAGCCCGGGAAGAGCTGAGGCATTTCACACCCCGGTGACACACCGCCCGCGGCGCCCTGCCAGGATTGATGCCGTGAGGAGGTTGCGCAGGGCTCTGCCGCTGGTCGCGGCGCTGGCTGCGGCGGCGGGGATCGCCGTGGCCGCGGGCATCCCCCAGAACAACGTCGGGCCGAAGTCGCGGCTGCAGCCGAACGGCCGCCTCCTCCTGCCGCCCGGCCGCCTGACGAGCCTCGGTAACCACCCGGGCGGCGGCGCGGTGACGAAGAACGGCCGCTTCCTCTGGACGCTCTCCTCCGGCCGCGGTCGCAACGACATCCGCATCGTGGAGGTCTCGCCCCCGATCCACTGCACGAAGGGCAAGACGCCGCAGTCGAGGAAGGCCTACCGGGCGTGCCTGAAGAAGCGCTCCGCGCGGGTTGGCCGCCTAGTCCAGAAGATCCAGATGCCGGGCCTGAGCGGCGGCATCGCGATGGCGCCCGACGCCAGGACCGCCTACGTGTCGGGTACGCCCGAGTCCGACCACAAGGACCAGCAGTCCCCTAAGGGCACGCCCGGCAAGGAAGGCGACGTGATCCACGTCTTCCACTACAACGGCCACACGGGCAAGGCCAAGCGCGCCGGCACCATCCCGGTCCCGCCGCCCAACGGGACGCCGATCCCGCAGGCCGTGAACGGCGAGTCCGACTTCGTGGTCGGCCCACCGCAGAACTTCCCGCCGACCAACACCGAGCCGCTCTCCTGGCCGCGCGACCTCGCGGTCAGCCGCGACGGGCGCACGCTGCTGGCGGCCCTGAACCTGGCCGATCGCGCCGCGGTGATCGACACCAAGACCAAGCAGGTCCGCTACCTCACCACCGGCAGCTACCCGTACGGCGCGGCCATCACGCGCACGGGCCGCGGGCTCGTGGGCAACGAGGCCGACGGCACCGTCTCGTTCATCGACCTCAAGACCGCGACGAAGATCAAGGACGTCGACGTGGGCGTCCACCTCTCCCACCCGGAGGGCATCGTGGCCGACCCGACGGCCGACCGCGCGTACGTGGCGGTGGCCGCCGAGGACCGCGTGGTGGTGCTCGACACGAAGAACATGACCGTGCTCCGCCAGCTCAACCTCCGCCGCCCCCAGGGCCGCGGCACCGAGCCCACGCAGGTCTCCACCGACCCCTACGGCTGCTACCTCACGAGCGCCGACTCGGGCGAGGACGCGGTCGCCGTCTACGCGCTGCGCGCGACGTGCAGGATCACGAAGAGGCAGCCGATCGGCGGCGGCCCGGCCAAGATCACCGTGAAGGGCAAGCAGCTGACCTCGCCGCTCATGCTCGGCCGCATCCCCACCGCGTCCTATCCGGTGATGGCCACGCCTCAGCCGCACCTGAAGAAGCTCGCCTGGATCGCCGCGAAGGGCTTCGGCGTGGGCAGCAATCCCAACGGTCCCAATCCGTTGTCGAAGAACAACAACGACAACAACATCAACAAGTTCCGCTACCTGCCGTCGATCGTCACCGGCACCTCGGGCATCCTCAAGTTCCCGCCCGATGCCGGGCAGATGAAGGCGTTCAGCGCCCAGGCCAAGCGCCAGCTCAAGCCGACCAACACGCGCACGGCGCCGGCCGGCTCGCCGATCGTCCCGCCCGGGGCGCCCGGCGGCGGCAGGATCAAGCACGTCTTCTACATCGTGCGCGAGAACCGCACCTACGACCAGGTGCTGGGCGACGACGCGCGCGGGAACGGGTCCAAGGCGCTCGAGCTGTTCCCGGAGAAGGTCACCCCCAACGCGCACGCGCTGGCCAAGCGCTTCCCGCTGCTCGACCACGTCTTCGCCAACTCCGAGGCCTCGATCGACGGCCACTTCTGGACGTCGGCGTCGGCGGTGTCCGACTACGTGGTCAAGAACTGGCACGCCAACTACGGCGGCCGCAAGCGCCCCTACGACTTCGGCGTCTTCTCGATCACATGGCCGCCCAAGGGCTTCCTCTTCGACCAGGCCGAGCGCCAGGGGATCTCGTACTACAACTACGGCGAGGCGATCGCGGGCGTGGTTCCGCTCACCGACAAGGACAGGACGCCGGCCGAGACGCAGCAGGTCACGACGAAGCTCGGGAAGAGCGACCTCGGCCCGCCGGTGGGGTGCTATCCGAACGACGCCTACGTCGGTCAGAACGCGATCACCCAGAACGAGGTGTGGGACTCGAGCCCGCCGCCCGGCGCGCCACCCAACTCCGAGTCGCGCTTCGACTGCTTCAAGAACCGCTTCATGAGCCAGGTAGCGACGGGCGTGCCGGCGCTCAACTACCTCGTGCTGGCGAATGACCACACGCAGGGCCTCTCGCCGGGCCGGCGCACGCCCACGGCGATGGTGGCGGAGAACGACTACGCGCTCGGCCAGGTCGTGGACCTCATCTCGAAGTCGCCGGTCTGGGGCAGCTCGCTGATCCTGGTGATGGAGGACGACTCGCAGGACGGCGCCGACCACCTCGACGCCCACCGGATCCCGGCGTTCGCGATCAGCCCGTTCGCGAAGAAGGGCGTGGTCGTGCGGTCGCGCTACGACTTCCCGTCGCTCATGCGCACCGCCGAGATCCCGATCGGGATGAACCCGCTCAACCTCTTCGACGCCCTCGGGGTGCCGATGTACAACGCGTTCACCTCGACGGCGGCGAACTCCGCCCCGTACAGCGTGATCCCACCGAAGATCGACATCAACGAGCGGAACCCGAACAGCGCGGCCAACCGCCGCGCGATGAACGGGCTGAACATCAAGACGCTCGACCAGATCCCGCAGCGCACGCTCGACCGGCTCCTGTGGAAGGCGATCAAGGGACCGCACGCGCCCGTTCCGCCGCCCGGCCCGAACGCCGACGACCGGGACGCGCCCGACCCTGGCGACTGAGCCGCCCGCGGGCCGTCATCATGCCCCGCTCAACTTGAACCAGCACAAGGAGAGCGATCAGTGGGAGTACTCGATGGCAAGGCAGCGATCGTCACGGGGTCGGCGCGCGGCATCGGCCGGGCCACGGCCGAGCTGCTCGCGGAGCACGGCGCGCAGGTACTGATCAACGACCTCGACGCCGACGTGGCCGAGCAGACGGCCGGTGAGATCAAGGGCGAGACCGCGGTCTTCGGCGGCGACCTCACCAAGGAGGGCGTCTGCGACCAGCTCGTGCAGACGGCCGTCGACTCCTTCGGGAAGATCGACATCATCGTGAACAACGCGGGCTACACGCTGGACGCGCCGATCCACAAGATGTCGGACGAGCAGTTCCAGCGCATGCTCGACATCCACAACATCGTCCCGTTCCGCGTGATCCGCGCGGCGGCGCCGCACCTGCGCGAGCCTGCGAAGAAGGAGCGCGAGGAGGGCACCGAGGTCTTCCGGAAGATCGTCAACGTCTCCTCGATCTCGGGGACGATGGGCAACGCCGGCCAGGTGAACTACTCGTCGGGCAAGGCGGGCGTGGTCGGTCTCACCAAGACGCTGGCCAAGGAGTGGGGTCAGTTCAAGATCAACGTGAACGCCGTGGCGTTCGGCTACATCGAGACGCGCCTGACCGCCTCCAAGGAGGAGTCGAACGTGATGGAGATCGGCGGGGAGAAGGTGCAGCTCGGGATCCCCGATCAACTCCGCGGGATGGCCGCGATGCTGATCCCGCTCGGCCGGCCGGGGACGCCGGAGGAGGCCGCCGGCGGCGTGTTCTTCCTCTGCTCGCCGTGGTCGAACTTCGTGCACGGCCAGGTGCTGAACGTGACGGGCGGGCAGTTCACCGGCATGACCACGTAGTCCGGTGGAGGACCCGATGCCCGTGGCGCGCGGGGTGGCGATCCCGCTGTCGGAGGTCGACCTGCGCGCCAGCCGGTCGTCGGGGCCGGGCGGGCAGCACGCCAACGTCACGGCGTCCCGGATCGAGGCGGTGTTCGACGTGGCGGCCTCGCGCACGCTGAACGAGGAGCAGAAGCGGCGGGTGATGGCGCGCGCCGGGCCGCGGGTCGTGGCGGTCGCGCAGGACGCCCGGTCGCAGGCGCGCAACCGGGAGCTGGCGCTGGAGCGGCTGCGCGGGCGGCTCGCCGCTGCGCTTCACGTGCGGCGGCCGCGGCGGGCCACAGCGCCCTCGCGCGCTTCGCGCGAGCGGCGGCTGGAGTCCAAGCGGCGGCGCGCTCAGCTCAAGCGCCAGCGGCGGCGCGACTGGGACTAAACGGCGCGCAAAGAGGGGGACGGCTCGGGCCGCCCGGGGACCAAAACATGCGTTTGGGTACGCCATAGGGTCCTCAAAAGCATGTTTTGCCTCCTGGGCTCCCTCTTATTGCTGCTTTTTGGGCCGGCGCTCCTCCGACAGCGGCTTGCCCCCCTTGTCGGTCAGGCCCGGTGGCGGCCAGGGGCCGAACCAGTTGTCGCGCGCGCCGTCCAGCGTGATCACGTCGCCTGAGTAGTAGTCGCCGGCCTCCGAGGCGAGGAAGGCCACGAGCCACGCATGCTCCTCGGGGCGGCCGAGGCGTTGGAGCGGGACCGTGCGCGCCACCCCGGCCCGGACCGGCTCCGGGTACTTCTGGAGCGCGTCGGTCTCGAAGTGGCCGGCGGCGATCGCGGTCAGCTTGATCTGGAAGCGCGCCCACTCGATCGAGAGCACGCGGGTCATGTTCTCCACCGCCGCGCGGGCCGCCGACGAGTGCGCCATCCCGGGCAGCCCGTGGTGCGGGGAGAGGGTGACGTTGAGGATCCTCCCGCCCTCGGCCGGCATCATCGCCCGCGTCGCCACGGCGTGCGTCATCAGCCAGGTCCCGATCAGGTTGAGCCTCACCACGGTCTCGAAGCCCTTCGCCGTGAGGTCCTCGGCCGGCGACATGTACTGGCCGCCGGCGTTGTTCACCAGCGTGTCGATCCGGCCGTGGCGCTCGAGCACCCCGTCCACCAGCCCGGCCACCTGGTCCTCCTCGCGGATGTCGCAGACGACGGCCTCGCAGCGCCCGTCCTCGCAGTCGGCGGCGGTCTCGTCGAGCGGCTCCTGACGGCGGCCGGCGACGATCACCCGCGCTCCGCAGGCAGCCAGCTCGACCGCGGTCGCCCGGCCGAGCCCGGAGCCGCCGCCGGTCACGACGATCACCTGGCCGTCGAGCAGACCGGGGGCGAAGATGCGGGAGGGCACGGCCGCCGCAGGCTATCGTGCCGCCCGTGGCGCCCTCGGAGCCGAAGCCGGCCGAACTGCCCCTCGTGCCGGGACGCACCGACGCGACCGTCCGCGTCCATCCGCTGCTGACCGGCACGGCGGCGTGGCCGGAGGCGTGGCCCCACCGCGCGGATGGCCCGCTCGCCGCGCTGCGCGCGATCGGCGTGGGCTCGCCGACCGTGCCGATCCCCCTCCCAAGCTTCCTCGTCGAGCACCCCAGCGCCGGCCCGATCCTGATCGACACCGGCCTCGACCCGGCGGTCGCCGAGGGCAACAAGGAGAGCTTCGGCCGACTGGCCGCCAACACCACGGCACGCAGCTTCAGGCTCGAGCGCGCCCAGGCGGCGGCCGAGCAGCTGCGCGCCCGAGGGGTTGACCCGGCCGATGTGCAGTACGTGCTGATGACCCACCTCCACCTCGACCATGCGAGCGGCATGAGGCAGTTTCCGCATGCCACCTTCGTGATGAGCCGGCCCGAGTGGGACTCGTTCCACGCCGCGCGCGCATTCACGCGCGGCTACGTCAGCGGCCACCTGCCGGACGACGGCCACTACCGCACGCTTGACTTCGAAGGCGACCGCGCGGGCTCCCTTGGGGCCTTCGGACGCACGCTCGACCTGCTGGGCGATGGAAGCGTGGTCGCCGCGTCCACGCCGGGCCACACCGCCGGGCACCTCTCGGTCGTGCTGCGCACCGAGGCCGGTGAGGTCGTGGTGGCCGGCGACGCCGTCTACACGCGCCACGCGCTCGCCACCGGCCACGTGCCGTACCTGATGTACAGCAGGGCGCTCTTCGAGCGCTCTCTGCACGAGCTTCAGCGTCACGCCGAGGCCAACCCGGACGCGCTGATCATCCCGGGGCACGACATGGCCGCCTGGCAGGACCTGGAAGCCGTCTACTAGACCGGCTGTCGAACCAGGGCCGTCGTTTCTTGGACACCTGTCCGTAGGCGCTCGCCACGCCGCTCGCGAACGTATCCGTGTGGCCAAGCTCTCGAGCCTCGACGCCTCCTTCCTGCGCGTGGAGACGCCGACCGCCCACATGCACGTGGGCTGGCTGTCGCTGCTCGACCTGCCGGCGGGCGCGCCGGAGCTCGACGCCGAGAGCGTGGCCGCCCGGATCGCCGCGCGCCTCCACCTGGCGCCGCGGTTCCGGCAGCGGCTCGCGGTCGCGCCGCTCGCGCTGGGCACCGTGCGCTGGGAGGACGACCCCGCGTTCGACGTGAGCGACCACGTCACGGCCGCGCCCGGCCCGTGCCCGGGGCAGGCGCAGCTCCGGCGCCTCGCCGACGACTTCCTCTCCGAGCAGCTCCCGCGCGACCGGCCGCTGTGGAGCCTGCTCGTGGTCCCGTCGGTGGGCGGGCGCCGCGCCGCGCTGCTGGGCAAGGTTCACCACGCGCTCGTGGACGGCCTGGCGGCCGTGGAGCTGGGCATGCTGCTCTTCGACCTCGCCCCCGACGCGGCCTCGCCCGAGCCGGCGGACTGGCAGCCGTCGCCGGGCATGGGCTCGGTCCGGCTCGCGCTCGACTCCGTGGCCGACTCGGCGCTCGAGCAGTTCCGCGCCGCGCGGGCGGTGGCGTCACTCGGCCTCTCCCCCGGGCGCGGCCTCCGCGTGGCCGACAGCGTGCGGCGCGCCGCCATGTCCGTGGCCGAGGACGCGCTCCGGCCCGCGCCGTCGTCCTACCTCAACGTGCCGATCGGCCCGCGGCGGACGCTCGTCCGCCACCGCGTGGCGCTGTCGCGCCTGCTGCGAATCAAGACGCGCACGGGAGCGACGCTCAACGACGTCCTGCTCACCGTCACCGGGGGAGCGCTGCGCCGGCTCGCCGTGGCCAGCAGCGAGGCGCCGTGCGACCTCCGCGTGATGGTGCCGGTGAGCGTTCGCTCCGCGGAGCAGGCGCGCGAGGGCGGCAACCGGATCACGTTCGCGTTCGTGGACCTGCCGGTGACCGAGCGCGACCCGGCGCGGGCGCTCGCGCGGATCCGCGCGCAGACGACCGAGCTCAAGACCTCGGGGAGGGTGGCCGGGAGCGACCTCCTCCTGCGCTCGCTGGGCGCCCTCCCCGAGCCTCTCCAGACCTCGGCCGCGCGCCTCGCCGCCAGTCCGCGCCTCTACAACCTCACGATCTCGAACGTGCCCGGTCCGCGCGTCCCGCTGTACGTGGGTGGCGCGCGCGTCCGGTCGACCTATCCGGTCATCCCGATCCCGGACCGCCACGCGCTCGCGGTCGGGATCCTCACCTACGACGACGCCGCCCACTTCGCGGCATACGCCGACCCGGTCGCTCTCCCGGCCGCGAGCAGGCTGCCGATGATGCTCGCCGACTCGATCGAGGAGCTGGCGATCGGGGCGGGCGTACGTCACGAGCACGCCCGCCCCGCCAGGAGGCCTGCTGCCTACATCAGAGGCCCCAGAGCTTCGTGAACATGTCGCCGAACGTGGCAGGGCCGAACCACTCGCCCGTCGCCTCGGCAGCTGGCGTCAGCTTCAGCGGGCTGACGTTGTCCTTCGTGAACAGGCGCGTCGGGATCTTCTCCTCGACCGGCGGCTGTCCGAGCATCATCCGGAACACGTCGTCGGCGATCGCCCAGCCCTGGTAGGCGTAGTCGAGCCCGAGGTCCGCCTTCAGGAATGCGCCCGACTTGACCTGCTGGAGCCCGCTGAGGAGCCCCGTTGCGCTGGCGGCCTTCGCCTTGTTCGCGAAGCCGGCCTGCTGGACGCCGGCCTGAACCGGCTGGATCACGGCGTCGAACTGCGGCTGCACGTAGTTCGTGTCCTGGTTGCGCAGGAGCTCCGAGCTGATCTTCGACGGGACGAGCTGTAGCTGCCCGATGTTGATCTTGGCCACGGCGGTCTTGCAGCCGGGGCAGTTCTTCCTGTACTCGGCGATCGCGCCCTGCTCGATCCACGCCTGTGTCGACGGCGAGTCGGTGAGCTCGGTGACGAGCACCTTCGCCGTGCCGTTGGAGTCGGCGATGATCCAATCGGCCACGCCCTGCATGAGCTCGCGCAGGCCGAACGACGCGTAGGCGAGCTTGTCGTCGCCGATCCCCTTCACCGCGCCGGGAACTCCGGGCGGCGGCGGATCCTGGTCGGTGACCAGCACCGGGATGCTGCTCGCCTTAGCGGCCTGGAAAGCCTGCGCGGCCACGGCGATCGGGATCGCGTCGAGGATGATCGCCCCCGCGCGGGCATCGACCGCCTGGTTGACGCACGACGACGTGGCCGACGGGTTGGCCTCGCCGCTGCAGGAGCGGAGCTTGACGCCCGCCTTCCCCAGCGCGGTCTTCAGGCCGCTGGTGACCGCCTGGAAGAACTCGACCTTCTCGGTGATCGGGATGTACCAGACCGTCTTGCCGGCGAGCGACTTGATGTTCTTCAGCGGCGGTCCGGGCGCCCTGTAGCTCGTGGTGGCCTTCTGGAGCTCCGCGACGCGCGCCTTCGCGGCTGCGACGCCCGGCCCACCGCCCTTGCCCGACGACTTCGAGTTGCTCGACGAGCCACAGCCCGCGACTGCGAGCGCGACCGCGGCGAGCACCGCCAGCGCGCGGATCGACCCTGTGGTCCTGCGATTGGTAAGGATCACTTGCCCCTCTTCGTTTGCTTGCGGTTACGCGGTCGACTGCCGGCGGACGACCGTCGACAGCGTCACGGCGACGATGAGCGCCGCCCCGTAGAAGACGTCCGAGATCCAGCCGGCGTAGCCGAGCTCCTGGAGCCCGAGGATCCCGGTGGCCAGGAAGTAGACGCCGACCAGCGTCCCGATCGGGTTGAAGCGGCCCGGCTGGATCACCGCCGTGCCCAGGAAGACGGCGGACACCGTCGGCAGGAGGTAGGTCACCGACGACGCGGGGTCGTAGCCGCCGAGCCCGGCCGTGATGACCACGCCGCCGAGCCCGCACAGGAACCCGGCCATCACGAACGCGCCGAAGCGGATCCGGTCGACCCTGACCCCGGCGAGGCGGCTGACCTCGCGGTTGGAGCCGACGAAGCGCATGTGGCGTCCGAGCGGCGTGAAGCCGAGCACGTAGGCGAAGATCAGCACGAGCGCGATCCCGTAGTAGAAGGAGATCGGCAGGCCGCCGACATCGGTCAGGGCGATCTTGGAGAACCCGGAGCTGAGCCCGCTCACCACGTGCAGGTGAGAGATCGCAAGCGCGATCCCGGTCAGGAGGGTGGAGATCCCGAGCGTGACCACGATGATGTTCACGCCGAGGCCGACCACGAACAGCCCGTTGATCGCCCCCGCCGCGGTGCCCGCCGCGACGGCCGCCGCCGAGGCGGCCCAAACGTCCCAGCCGTGCATGACCGAGAGGACCGGCACGAGCGTGGCGCAGAAGCCGAGGATCGCGGCCACCGAGAGGTCCACGAACTCGCCCACGATCACCGTGCAGAGGAAGGCCAGCGACAGGAAGACGAGCGCGGCCTGGGATCCGAAGATCGTCTTGAAGGTGCCCGAGGTGGCGAACTCCGACGGCTCCACCAGCGAGTAGAACAGGATCATCAGGCCCCACACGGCCACGACCGCGTAGCGCTCGACGCCCTGCACCAGCCACTCCCGCCTCACGCGACCCCCTCCTCCACGACCGGCCGGCCGTTCGCCTTGTCCCGATAGACCGCCTCCACCACGCGCTCGACGGTGAGCTCGCCGCGGAGCTCCTCGGCGATCCGGCCGTCGCGCATGATCAGCACGCGGTCGCACATGCTCTGGAGCTCGCCGGCGTCCATGCCCGCGACGAGCACGCCCGCCCCGGCCCGCGCCGCGCGGAAGAGCACCTCGAGCAGGTCGCGCCGGGCGCCGACGTCGACCGCGCGCGTGGGCTCGTGCATCAAGAGCAGCCGCGGGTTGCCGCGGAGCCACTTGCCGAGCATGACCTTCTGCTGGTTACCGCCGCTGAGGCGCCCGACGGGAACGCCGGCGCTCGGCGGACGCACTCCCAGCTCGCGGATCACCCAGTCGGCCTCCTCGCGCTGCCAGTCGCTCCCCATGCGGGTCGCGGACCCGTGCAGGCGCACGCGCGGCAGCGTCACGTTCTCGAGCACCGTCATCGCAAGCGACAGCCCCTGGGCGTCGCGCCGCTCGGGCACGAGCGCCACCCCGGCGTCGACCATGTCGCGCGGCCCGGCGGCCGTCAGGTCCACCCGCTGGTCGCCCACCACGAGCTCGCCGCTCTGGGCGCAGCGCGCGCC
>JAXDHW010000141.1:0-3989 GCA_034664365.1 Thermoleophilaceae bacterium | reverse complement strand
CGCACCTCCCAGATGCCGTGATCCGGCTTCCGCCAGTTCTCGAGCGCCGCCTCCACCTGCTTCTTCAGCACCGGCCAGACGCTCTCCGGCAGGAGGTCGCGCGAGCGCGTGTGCAGGTAGACCGAGTCGAGCACGGCGCCCCACACGTCGTGCTGGCTCTGGTTGTAGGCGCCGTTCCCGATCCGGACCGGGCGGGCGCCCTCGTAGCCCGACAGGTGGTCGAGCTCCTGCTCCTCGAGCTCCTTCTCGCCGCCGATCCCGTACATGATCTGTAGGTCCTCGTCGCCCCTGCCGGCGGCCTCCGCGACGAAGTAGAAGAAGTCGTTGGCCTCCCAGTCGAAGCCGAGTGTGTAGAGGCCCCAGAGCATGAACGTGGAGTCGCGGATCCAGCTGTAGCGGTAGTCCCAGTTGCGCTCCCCTCCGGGGGTCTCCGGCAGCGACGTGGTGGCCGCGGCGAGCATCGCGCCGGTGGGCGCGTAGGTGAGCCCCTTGAGCGTGAGCGCGCTCCGCTGTAGGTACACGCGCCAGGGATGATCCGGGAACAGGCCGTGGTTGAGCCACTGGCGCCAGAACTCCTCGGTCCGCAGCATCCGGCGCGAGGCCTCCTCGAAGTCAGCGGGCGGGGCGTGCTTGCTCCACGACAGCGCGGCGTACGCGCAGTCGCCGGCGCGCAGGGTGTGGCGGGCGCGCGCCCGCCGCCCCTCGAACCCGACCCGCAGGTCGCTCGTGAGCTTGAGCTGCACGTCCATTCCCTCCGCGGTGGCGGTCGCCTCGTTGTAGCCGTGGCCCGAGTACTCCCACTCCGCGCCGCGCCGGCCGTAGTCGAAGTTGGGCTCGCAGTCGAGGTGTACCTCGACGGTCCCCTGGAGGCAGTAGACGGTCCGCAGCAGCACGTGCTCGGCGTCGTCGTCGGTCGGCGCGCGCCTGTGCGTGTTCGAGCGCTCCTCCTCGTCGTGCCACGGGCCGACCAGCAGGGCGTCGCGGACGATCAGCCAGCCCATGCGCGTCTGCCAGGTTGTCTCGAGCACGTTCGTCCCCGGCACGTAGCGGCGGCCGGCCGGGACCACGACGTCGGCGGGGCCGAGCCGGAAGCCGCCGGCGTCGCGGTCGAGGAGCGCGCCGAACACGCTCGGGCCGTCGGCGCGCGGCAGGCACATCCACTCGACGTTGCCGCTCGGCGCCATCAGCGCCACCGTCTCGCAGTCCGACAGGAACGCGTAGTCGGCGATCGGGGGGAACGGGCTGCGGCCCGAGTAGTCCTCGACGACCGTCCGGACGGCTGCGGTGGAGGCCTCCACTACAGGGCGCCCGCCGCGGCCGGATCGAGCAGGAGCGTCAGGTCGCCGGAGTGCGGCCGGACGAGGCTGGCGGGGACGTCCGGCGTGCCGTCGGTGCCGCCGAAGGCCCGGGCGACGGCCTCGGCCTTGCCCTCCCCCGTCACGAGGAACACCACGGACCGTGCCGCGTTGATCGCCGGAAGTGTGAGCGAGATGCGCGGGACGTAGGGCTCGAGGCCGGCCTCCTCGACCCCAACCGCCACCCGGTCCGACACCTCGAGCGCGGGGGCATTCGGGAAGAGCGACGCGGCGTGACCGTCGGAGCCGAGACCGAGCAGCACCAGGTCGAGTCGCGGCGTCTCCTCGCCGAGCGCCGTGCGCAGCTCGCGCTCGTAGTCGTCCGCCCCGGCGTGCGGTCCGGCCTCCCCGCGCATGCGATGGACCGTCGGCCCGGGGTCGGCGAGGCGGTCGAGCAGCGCCTCCTTCGCCATCCCGAAGTTCGACCGCTCGTCGTCCGGCGGCACGCAGCGCTCGTCGCCGAACCAGAGCGTCGCGCCCGACCAATCGGCGTCCATCGTGGCGAGCTGCTCATAGGCGATCCTGGGCGTGCTCCCGCCGGTCAGCGCGATGTGCGAGCCGGCGCTCGCGGCGGCGGCGAGCCGCCGCGCGCACTCCCCGGCCGGGTCCTCGAGAACGAGCGTCTCCGTCATGCGGCGAGCTCGGTCATCCCGTGCCCAGCATCGCCGACGCGGCCGTCAACGCGGGTCCGTACGTGGGGTCGCGGAGGAGCGCCTGGCGAATCCCCTCGCCGAGGATCCCGGTCTCACCGCGCGACGCCCCCAGGACCACGTACTTCGACTCGCGCCCGTCGCGCAGGCGCCGCTTGGCCGCCAGCCCACCGGGGCCGCGGTCGAGCGACAGCGACACCCCCGCGGCGGTCTGGAGAGTGATCCCGGCGAGGCCGGGCACGTCCTGGCGCTCGTCGGGCTCGAGCCGCAGCTTGACCTCGTGCTTGCGCGCGGTCGCGCGCGACACCATGCTCCCGTTCTGCTGCATCATCGGCTCGGGCCGCCAACCGAGGCGCGAGGCCATCCAGCCGACGAGGAGGAGCGCGGTCACACCCGAGTCCGCGCGGTGGCGCACGACCACCTCGTCGATCCGCTCGAGCGAGGGGCGCCATGCGGGCGGGTCGAAGCTCGCGGCGATCCGCTCACGCCAGGGCGTCGACCGCAGCCACGCGAGGTCGACCACGTAGCCGTCCTCGAGCAGGTGCCGCGAGCGATCGATCGCGGTCGCCGGGTCGGGTGCCTCGACCGAGTCGAGCAGGTAGACGGTGGCGAGCTCGCGAAGGGCATCCATCGCCGCCTCGTGCCCGTGCGGCGACCACACCACGGTCGCCAGGTCGGGCACGATCAGGGGGTCGACGATCGTGGCCAGGCCGTCGAGGTGGCGCTCGCCTAGCTCGAGCTCGATGCGCTCCTCGCACACCACGAGCGAGCCCGGGCTGGCGTCGGCGTCGCCGCAGGTCATGGTGGCCCAGGCGTCCAGGGAACTGCGCCCCGGGTCGACGGCGCAGACGATCGTGCGCGACGGGTGGAAGCGGCCGAGCCGCTCGAGCCGGTTGACGATCTCGCCGCGCCACTCGCGGTCGACGATCGCGATCAGGTTGAGGACCCGGGCCGGCGCGTACGCCTCGCTCTGCTGGTGCTGCTCCTCGAGCAGGTGGCGGAGCGCCGCCTCGATCGCGCTCGGGGTGGTCCCCTCCGCGCTCCAGACGCCCGGCGTCTCGATCCCGGTCAGAGCTGCCGCCAATGGTCGCCGCCCTCCAGGAGGGCGTCCGCCTCCTTCGGCCCGGGCGAGCCCACCGGGTACTGGGGGATCGGCCCCGGGTCCTGCGACCAGGCGCGCAGGATTGGGTCGCAGATCGCCCACGCGGCCTCGACCTCGTCGTTCCGCGCGAACAGCGTGGCGTCGCCGCGCATGGTGTCGAGGATCAGCCGCTCGTACGCCTCCGGCGACTGCGACAGGAACGACGTGCCGTAGAGGAACTCCATGTTCACGGGTCGCACCGCCATGCGCGCGCCGGGGATCTTGGCCACGAGCGACAGCGAGACACCCTCGTTGGGCTGCACCATCAGGATGAGCTGGTTGGGCTCGACGCCGAGCGACCCCTTCTGCTTGAACGCCAGATGCGGCACCGGCTTGAGCCGCACCACGATCTCGGTGTTCTTGCGCGCGAGCCGCTTGCCGTGGCGCAGGTAGAACGGGACGCCGGCCCAGCGCCAGTTGTCGATCTTCAGCTTGACGGCGGCGAACGTCTCGGTGGTCGAGTCGTCCGGCACCCCCTCCTCCTCGAGGTAGCCGGGCACCTCCTCGCCGGCCACGACCCCGCGCTCGTACTGGGCGCGCACCGCCATCTGCGGCACCTCCTCGACCGTCGGCGGGCGGATCGAGTGCAGGATCTTGACCTTCTCGTCGCGCACCGGGTCGGCCTCGAAGGACACGGGCGGTTCCATCGCGAGCAGCATCAGCAGCTGGAGCATGTGGTTCTGGATCAGGTCGCGGAGCGAGCCAGACTTGTCGTTGTAGCCGGCGCGCGAGCCGATGCCGATGTCCTCGGCCGCCGTGATCTGCACGCTCTGCACGTACGACCGGCTCCAGAGCGGCTCGAAGATCATGTTGGCGAACCGCAGGACCATCATGTTCTGCACG
>JAXDHW010000134.1:0-11172 GCA_034664365.1 Thermoleophilaceae bacterium | reverse complement strand
CGCGCGCGCACGAGGAGCGACTTGACGCTCGGCACCGTCGTCTCCATCGCGATGGAGATCTGCTCGTACGACAGCGCGTCGATCTCGCGCAGGAGCAGCGCCGTGCGCTGCGTCTCCGGGAGGTCCTGGACGTCGGCCACGATCTGGCGGAACTCCTCGCGCTTGTGGACGGTGTCGGCCGTGCTCGTGCCGCCGTCGCGCTCGAAGACGTCCATCGAGTCCTGGCCCGCTGCCGTGGGCCGGCGCAGATGGTTGAGGCAGCGGTTGCGTGCGATCCGGTAGAGCCACGGCCGCGCGTTGATCGCGCGCTCGTCGGCCAGCATCGCGTTGTACGAGGCGGTGAAGACCTCCTGCAGCACGTCCTCCGCGTCCTCGGTCGAGCCGAGCATGTGGCGGCAGAACGCGAGGAGCCGCGACTGGTAGCGCTGAACGAGAGCCTCGAACGCGGCCTGGTTGCCGCGGCGGGTCATCGCGATCAGGCGCTCGTCGCTCTGAAGCCGGAGCAGGGGCGTGCGGCCCGGAAGAGCGGGCAGGCGGGACGCGTGCTGGAGAGCGGAAGCTTCCAAGTCAGGGACCGGCCGTGTCCGACTGCTGAGACAGCGTAGCTCCGCGGAAGTTGCGGTTCCACCCCTTGGCGCGATCGGCCGCTCGCTTACGCGTGCGCGCGCACGCGCGCGCGAGGGACCGGGCGCGCTTAAGCTCTCTGGGACGGCCCGGGTGATGGAATTGGCAGACAGCGGGGCCTTAAAAGCCCTTGCCCCTCAGGGGCGTGTGGGTTCGAATCCCACCCCGGGCACTGAAGCGCCGTCACGTCGCCTGCTCGCGCGGCGGCAGCTGGATCCGATCCTCCGCCGGGAGCCCCGCCGCCAGCTCGCGCTCGCGCTCGAGCTCCGCATCGAACTCGGCGCCGAGCAGCAGGGCGAGGTTGGTGATCCACAGCCACACCAGGAAGACGATCACGCTCGCGAGCGCGCCGTAGGTCCTGTCATAGGAGCCGAGATTGGCGATGTAGATCCCGAACCCGGCCGAGGCCGCCACCCACAGCAGCACGCCGAGGATCCCACCCGGCGTGATCCACCGGAAGCGCGGCTGGCGCACGTTCGGTGCGACGTAGTAGAGGAGCGCGAAGATCGTCATCACGATCAGCAGCAGCACCGGCCACTTGGCGATGCTCCAGACGTCGACCGCGTCCCTGCCCACCCCGATCGCGTCGCCGACCGCCACGGCCAGCGAGCCGGTGAGCACGAGCGCCAGCGACACGAGCGCGAACAGCAGCACCATCGCCAGGGTCATCACCACCTGCATCGGGCGGCGCTTCCACCACGGCCGGCCCTCCTCGACGCCGTAGATCGCGTTGGCCGCCCGGGTGAACGCCCCGACGTAGCCCGACGCGGACCACAGCGACCCCAGGAGCGCGAACCCGAGCAGCGCACCCGCCCCGCCCTTGTGCGCCACGACCTCGTGGAGCGGCTTGTTGATGCTGCTGGCGACGCCCTTGAGCCCCGCGTCGTCGAGCGACCCGATCAGCGTGTCGATCGTGCCGCTCTGCCCGATCAGGCCGAGCAGCGCGACCAGCACGATCAGCATCGGGAACAATGCGAGCACCGAGTAGTAGGTGAGCGCCGCAGCCCAGTCGCTCAGGTTGTCCTTCTGGAACTGGTCGAAGGTGCGCTTGAGCACGCCCCACCACGAGCGGCGGCCCAGGTCGGTGGGACTCTCCGGCGCCCGGCTAGGAACCCGACTCGACCTCGCGCTTGCCCTCGTCGCTCATCTTGCGAGTATCGCGCGGCTCGACGAACGGCTCGCGATCGGCGGGCATCCCCTCCTCGATTCGCCGCCCGCGCTCGAGCTCCGCGTTGAACTCCGCGCCGAGCAGCACGGCGATGTTCGAGATCCACAGCCACACGAGGAACGTGATGATCCCACCGAGGGCGCCGTAGGTCTTGTTGTAGGAGCCGAAGTTGGCGACGTAGAACGCGAACAGCGCCGACGCCACGATCCACACGACCACGGCCAGCACGCCGCCGGGGCTGATCCAGCGGAAGCCGGGCTGCTTCACGTTCGGCGACGCCCAGTAGAGGATCGCGAACATCAGGCTCACGAGCAGGAGCAGCACGGGCCACTTGGCGATGTCCCACACCTTCACCGCGTCGCTGCCGACACCGATCAGGTTGCCGATCTGCTGCGCGAGGCCGCCGGTGGCGATCACGCCGACCGCGGTGATCGCGAGCAGGACGATCAGCGCGAGAGTGACGCCGAGTCGTACCGGCGCCGTCTTCCAGATCGGGCGTCCCTCCTCGACGTCGTAGATGTCGTTCGACGCGCGCATGAAGGCGGCGACGTAGCCCGACGCCGACCACAGCGCGCCGGCGAGGCCCACGACGAACAGCACGCCCGCGGCCCCCTGGCTCTTCTGAAGGTTCGTGATGGCGCTCGTGAAGATCTGCTTGGCCGGACCCGGCGCCACCGTGCCGAGGTTGTCGATCAACGGCTGCGTGGCGGAGGTGCCGATCAGCCCGAGGATCGAGACCAGCGCGATCAGCATCGGGAAGATCGAGAGGATCCCGTAGTAGGTGAGCGCGGCGGCCCAGTCGGTGAGGTTGTCCTCCTTGAACTCGCGCACCGTCCTCTTGAGGACGTCCCTCCACGAGCCGCCGCTCAGGTCGGTCGGCCCTTCAGGCGCTCCCGTGTCATTTGTCATGACCTGACGCTTACCCGTATCGACGCCGGGTATACGCTCAGGGCATGAAGCTCCTCTTCATTCCCTTCAGCATCCTCGGTGGCCTGATCGCCGGCTTCCTCGGAAAGAAGCTGTTCGAGGGACTCTGGGGCGTCGTCGACAACGAGGAGCCGCCGGCGCCCGAGCACCGCGAGGTGAGCTTCCCCAAGGTGGTCGCCGCGGCGGCGATCGAGGGCGCGATTTTCAAGGGCGCGCGGGCGGCGATGGACCATCAGTCGCGCCGCGCTTTCGCGGGTCTGACGGGCAGTTGGCCGGGCGAAGAAGCCCCCGAACCCGAGTAACCGCGGCAAGCGCCTTAAATCGGTCTTAACGCGAGTTATGGCCCACGCAACGAAAAGCGGCGCAGCCGACCCGTCCTTTCTGTAGATTTCCGCGCCTTGAGCCCGGCGCGGCGCCGGTTACGGCCCGTCCGTCGGCTCGGGGAGGAGATCAGGGCACGGGATGCGATCAGTAAGCGTTGCGGGGCGCGTAGCGGCGATCGGCGCCGTTGTTGTCGCGATCGTGGTCGTCGGCATCCTGCTCTTCGGCGGGGGCGGGGGCTACTCCGTCAAGGCCCGCTTCGAGAACGCGGGCCAGCTCGTGAGCGGCAACCTGGTCGAGATCGGCGGCACGCCGGCCGGCACGATCGACGACATCCGGCTCACCGATGACGGCCAGGCCGAGGTCACGATGTCGGTCGACGACAAGTACAAGCCGCTGCCGGTCAACACCCAGGCCGTGATCCGGCAGGCCTCGCAGTCGGGCATCGCCAACCGCTACGTCGAGCTCGAGCTGCCGCCCGGCGACAAGCAGGGCAGGAAGCCGCGCACGATCGCGGACGGCGGGATGATCCCGATCACCTCCACGACCACGGCCGTCGACCTCGACCAGCTCTTCAACACGCTCGATCCCAGGACCCGCACGTCGATCAAGGCGCTCTTCACGAACTCCGCCGCGCAGTTCAAGGGCAAGACCAAGCAGCAGCGCGAGGCCTACCGCTACCTCAACCCCGCACTCTCTACCTCGAGTCGACTGTTCGGCGAGCTCAACCGCGACTCGCCGCTCCTCTCGCGCTTCCTCCAGGACAGCTCGACGCTCGTCGGCGCGCTCGCCGAGAAGCGCAACGAGCTGGCCGCGTTCATCGGCAACGCCAACACCACCTTCCGCGCGCTCACCAGCCAGCGGCTCGCCCTCGAGGAGGCGATCTCGCGGCTGCCCGACTTCATGCGCCAGGCCAACACCACCTTCGTCAACCTGCGCGCGGCGCTCAACGACGTCGACCCGCTCGTGAACGCGTCGAAGCCGGTCGCGAAGAAGCTGGGCCCGTTCCTCAAGCAGCTCCGCCCGCTCGCGCGCGACGCGCGTCCGACGATCAGGGACCTCGCGCGCGTCGTCCTCTATCCGGGCAAGAACAACGACCTTCTCAACCTCGAGCAGTCGTTCCCGGCGCTCGCGTCCGCCGCTCTCGACACGAAGAAGCGCTTCGTGAACTACGACGGCGGCAAGTCCGTGAGCGTCGGCAAGGTGAAGGGCGCGTTCCCCGAGACGGTGAAGGCGCTCAAGGACACGGCGCCGACGATCGCGTTCGGCCGCCCGTACACGCCCGAGCTGTTCGGCTGGTTCGACGACTTCTCGACCACGGGCCCGACCGACGCCGAGGGCGGCTTCTCGCGCGTCTACACGATCCTCAACGTCTTCGACCTGAGCAACTCTGCGGCGCCGTCGCTGATCCCGCTGGCCAGCCGCGGCGAAGCGTTCACCCACCTCGCACGCGTCGGCCAGTTCAGGAAGTGCCCGGGCGCGGCCGAGTCGATCGCGCCCGACAAGTCCAACGTGATCTCGCCCGAGCTCCGCAACAAGCTCAACTGCACCGAGACCGCGCGTGAAACGGGGAACATCCCGTGATCCGCCGCCTCGCCACCGCCCTGATCCTCGTCGGTGCCGTGCTCGCCGCGGTCGTGCTGAGCGGCGCGGGCGGCAAGGAGAGCACCGGCACCACGCTCAACATCGCGTTCGACAACGCCTTCGGGCTCACCAAGGGCGGCGACCTCCGCGTCGGCGGCGTCAACGCCGGCGAGACATCGGGCTTCAAGATCGCGAGGGGTCCCGCCTGTCAGAACCAGGGCGCCAAGGGTCCGCCGCGCACCTGCGCCATCGTCGAGGCCAAGATCACCGAGACGGGCTTCCGCTCGTTCAGAAGCGACGCGAGCTGCGCCATCCGCCAGCAGTCGCTGATCGGCGAGTACTACGTGGACTGCCAGCCCGGAAGCGACACGAAGCCGCTCGACACGAGCAAGCCGATCCCGGTCTGGAGGAACCAGTCGACGATCCCCACCGACCTCGTCAACAACGTGTTGCGCCGGCCCTACCGCGAGCGCCTGCGGCTGATCATCGCCGAGCTCGGCACCGGCCTCGCCGGGCGCCCGGCCGACCTCGCCGAGGTCCTCAAGCGCGCGCATCCGGGCCTTCGCGAGACCCAGAAGACCCTGAAGATCCTGGGCGATCAGTCGGAGGTCATCAAGAACTTCATCAAGGACTCGGACACCGTGGTCCGGGAGCTCGACCGCAAGAAGAACGAGGTCGCGCGCTGGATCACCGAGACGGGCCGCACCTCCGAGATCTCCGCCTCGCGCCGCGACGCGATCGCCGCGGGCTTCCACCGCCTGCCGACGTTCCTCGACGAGCTCAAGCCCACGATGCAGAAGCTCGGCGACCTCACCGACGCGCAGACCCCGCTCCTGCGCAACCTCCAGCGCGCGGCGCCCAGCCTCACCGAGTTCTTCACGCGGCTCGGGCCGTTCTCCAACGCCTCGCGGCCGGCGTTCAGGTCGCTCGGCCGCGCCGCGGACGTCGGGCGCCGGGCGTTCGCCCACTCGACTCAGGAGATCGCCGAGCTGCGCAAGCTGGCGGCGGATGCGCCGGCGCTGGGCAAGCCGCTGCGCCAGCTCCTCCAGTCGGCCGACGACTCGAAGCGCCACGTGGACAACGACCCGCGTGCCGCGTACAGCGCGCCGCTCGCGCCGGATCACAACTCGAATGCGAAGAACGGCGGCGCGCGCAAGGGGTTCACCGCGATGGAGGGCCTCCTCAACTACCTCTACTGGCAGACGCTCGCGCTCAACGAGTTCGACGACGTGAGCCACATGCTGCGCGTCGCCGGGTACCAGCTCCCGGACTGCTCGAGCATCCAGAACGACCTGCGCGGTCCCGACATGAACAAGGACCCGAGCCAGCACGCCTACGCCGTCCAGCAGGCGTCGATCCGCAAGCGCTGCAACTCCTTCCTCGGTCCGTACCAGCCGGGCATCACCGCCCCCGACCCGACGGACCCGGACGGCGGCAAGCTCAACGGCGCGACAAACTCGGCGAGCGCGAAGCAGCTCAAGGCCACGCGGGCGACCCGCCGCGGCGAACGCCGCGGCGCCGGTCAGCCGCGCGCGCTGGCGCTGCCCGGCCAGAGCGACCCGTCCCAGCCGCACATCGTGCTCCCGCCGGCGATCCAGGAGCTCGTTGACCGTCTCCAGCGCGGCCTGCCGGCCCCGAAGGGCACGAAGCTGCCCGACGTGCCCGGCCTCCCGCGCGGGGCGGCACCCGACCAGATGCTCGACTTCCTCCTCAGCCCATGACGCGCGGACGCGGAACAGCCTCGATCGTCGCAAGCCCGGTCCTGGTCGGCGCGGTCACGACGCTGATCGTGATCGTCAGCGTCTTCCTCGCCTACAACGCCAACACCGGCCTGCCGTTCGTGCCCACCTACAACCTCAAGGCCGAGCTGCCGAGCGGCGCCAACCTTGTTCCGGGCAACGAGGTGCGGATCGGCGGCTTCCGCGTCGGCATCATCGACAAGCTCGACACCACCACGAAGACCGGTGTGGTCAACGGCAAGAAGACGGTGCAGTCGATCGCCGTGGTCCGGATGAAGATCGACAAGGTCGCGGAGCCGCTCTCGGTCGACACCGGAGTGCTGGTCCGCCCACGCTCCGCGCTCGGCCTCAAGTTCATCGAGCTGACGCCGGGCAAGAGCAAGCGCGTCTTCCGCGACGGCGACACCATCCCGCTGTCGCAGCGCACGCCCAAGCCGGTCGAGTTCGACGACTTCCTCAACACGTTCGACGACCCGACGCGGCAGAACTCGCAGGACGCGCTCACGGGCTTCGGCGAGGCGCTCGCGGGGCGCGGCAGCGACATCAACGACGCGATCCAGGGCCTCGCCCCGTTCTTCCACTACCTCGCGCCCGTGATGGCCAACCTCTCGGACCCGAGCACGCGGCTCGACGAGTTCTTCAAGCAGATCGGCCGCACTTCCGCCCAGGTCGCGCCGGTCGCGCGGGTCCAGGCGGAGCTGTTCTCGAACATGGCGGACACGTTCGCGGCGATCGGGCGCAGCCCGAGCGCTCTGCGCGCCACCATCGAGAAGAGTCCGATCACCGAGGACGTCTCGATCCACAGCTTCCGCGTGCAGCGCCCGTTCCTCGCCGACTTCGCGGACCTCTCGCGCCGCCTCCTGCCGGCCGCTCAGGCGCTGCCGATCGCGCTGCCGCTGCTCAACTCCGCGTTCACGGTCGGCACGCCCGTCGTCAGGCACAGCGTGGTCCTGAACGACGAGACCCGCCACGTGTTCCAGGCGCTCGACGACCTCGTTCAGAACCCCAACACCCTCCTGGGTCTCAAGGACCTGCACGCGCTCGTCCGGTCCGCCGCGCCGCTGTTCCAGTACATCTCCCCGCGGCAGACGGTCTGCAACTACGCCACGTACTTCTTCAACGGCCTCGGCAGCCACATCTCGGAGGGCACCTCGACCGGCACCGCCGAGCGAGTCCTGCTCAAGAGCGGCGGCCACTTCCAGGAGGACGTCGCGTACAACAACTTCGGCTCGCGTCCGTCCGACCTTCCGCCGAACGTCGATCCGACCGGTGTGAAGGTGGGGCCGCCCGGTGCCGAGGAGCCCGCATACGTGCTCCATGGCCAGCCCGACCCGCCGTCGATCGACGCGCAGGGCAACGCCGACTGCGTGATCGGGCAGTTCGGCTACCCCGACGGCCCGCTGCTCGACGATCCGAGCCGCTACCCGGCCGTCAACGGCAGCAAGGACGGCTCCGGCCCCGACCAGGGCACCTACAACAGCTGGGCGCGCGCGCACGGCGGCGGCGGGCACCCGGTCGTGGCGGACAACCCGCCGTTCCTCTACGGCCCGAACTTCACCAGCGTCCCGAACCTGGCCGACGTGGACAAGCAACTCCGAGCGCACGGGATCAACCCCTGATGGCGCGCGGCGGAAGACACCACCGCGATGCCGGCGTCACGCCGTTCAAGGCGGGCCTGCTCGCGGCCGTGATCATCCTCGTCTTCAGCTTCTTCGGGTTCTCGCGCTACAACCCGTTCGCGCACCCGTACACGCTGCACGCCACGTTCCAGTCCGCCAACAACCTGCAGCCCAAGTCGCCGGTACGCATCGCGGGGGTCGACGTGGGCAAGGTCACCGACGTCGAGCCGATCAAGAGCGCGACCGGCGCCGCGAAGGTCACGATGGAGATCGAGAAGAAGGGTCTCCCGATCCACAACGACGCCGAGATCAAGGTTCGCCCGCGGATCTTCCTCGAGGGCAACTTCTTCCTGGACCTCCAGCCGGGCACGCCCGAGGCGCCGAAGATCAAGGACGGCGGCGACATCCCGATCCAGCAGACGGCCACGCCGGTGCAGTTCGGCCAGCTCCTCACCGCGCTCCAGTCCGACACGCGCAAGGATCTCCAGACGTTCCTCTACGAGTACGCGCAGCAGGGCCTCGGCCACGGTGGCGCGCAGGCGTACAACAAGGGCCTCGATTCGGCGGCCGGCGCGTTCCGCTACTCGGCCATCGCCAACCAGGCGACGCTCGGCACCGAGCCGCACGACCTGTCGAAGCTGCTCCGCGGTCAGCAGAAGCTCTTCAAGGCGCTGTCCGTGCACCCCGAGGTGCTCAAGAGCCTGGTCTCGAACCTGAACACGACCGCCCAGGCGTTCGCGCGGCAGGACGTGGCGCTCGCGGCCACCGTGCCGGCGCTCCGCGACGTGCTCAAGGTCGGCCGGCCGGCGCTCGTGTCGCTCAACAACACGCTGCCCACGCTGCGCGCGTTCGCCCGCGACGCGCTGCCGGGCACGATCTCCTCGGGACCGACGCTCGACGCGTCGCTGCCGTTCATCACGCAGGCGCGCCTCCTGGTCCGCAAGCAGGAGCTGCGCGGCCTCGCGCGCGACCTGCGCTTCACGATCCCGTCCCTCGCGCGCCTGAACCACGCCTCGATCCCGCTGCTCAACCAGCAGCGCGCGCTGAGCGGCTGCCAGAACAACGTGCTCAACCCGTTCTCGACCACGAAGATCGACGACCCGGACTTCAAGAACAAGGTGAACTACGACGGCGGCCAGAGCGGGCAGAGCTTCAAGCAGGAGGCGCCGCGCGGGCTCGTGGGCCTCGCCGGCGAGAGCCGCACGGGCGACTCCAACTCGCCGATGTTCCACGTGCAGCTCGGCAGCGGTCCGCAGAACATCCTCTACCAGAACGAGGGCCAGAACTTCATCTTCCAGACCGGCAGCCCGGCCGAGGGCGTGCGGCCGATCAAGCCCCTCAAGCGCCCGGATTTCCGGCCCGGCACCCCGTGCGAGCTCCAGGAGCCGCCCGACCTCCACGCCGCGGGAGGCAGCCCCGACAAGACGCTCCTGGCGAACGGGACGGTCGTGCCACCGCTCTCGCTGCCCTTCCCGAAGGCCAAGTCCACGCCGCTGTCGGCGAAGGACCGCAAGCTGGTCGAGGAGCTCAAGAGCTTCATCGCCCGCTCGAACGCCGGACTGCCCACTCCCGACCCGCTCCGGTTCAAGCCGCGCGTGTACCGGAAGCTGCTCGCCAAGCAGGGTCTGATGCTGGGCCCGAGCGGCAGGATCATGGCCAAGCCGGGCGCCGCCAAGCCCGCTAGGAGCGTCAGATGAGCGCGATCCGCAAGCACCTCAGCGACGCGGTCGCGGTCGTGATCATGTTCGTCGTCGCGATCGGCGTGACGGGCTACATCATCTCCCAGCAGGCCTCGCGCGGCACCTTCCCGTTCATCGAGAAGTCGCCCTACGAGCTCAAGGCGCAGTTCTCAGACGCGCAGGCCGTGATCCCGGGCCAGGGGCAGACCGTGCGGGTGGCGGGCGTCGAGGTCGGGAAGATCGGCACGGTCGAGCCGAAGAACGGCGTCGCGGTCGTCACGATGAACCTCGACCGCGACAAGATCGACAACCACGAGCTGGTGGTGCGCTCCGACGCGACCGCGCAGCTGCGGCCGCGCACGGGCCTCAAGGACATGTTCATCGAGCTCGACCCGGGCACCACGGGCCGCAAGCTCAAGGAGCACGACACGCTGCCGGTGCAGAACACCGAGCCGGACGTGGATCCGGACGAGATCCTGTCGGCGCTCGACACCGACACCCGCTCCTACCTCCAGCTCCTGATCACGGGCCTCGGCAAGGGCCTCAAGGGTCATGGAAAGGACCTGAACGCCACGTTCAAGGCGCTCGGCCCGACGCAGCGCGACCTCAAGCGCGTCTCGCAGGCGGTCGCCACCCGCCGCCACGAGCTGGCCCGGCTCGTGCACAACTACGCCGACCTGACGACCACGCTCGCCACGCGCGACAAGGACGTGCACCGCCTGATCGACGCGTCCAACGCCACGCTGTCGGCGTTCGCGCAGGAGAACCTCAACATCTCCTCCGCGGTCTCCAAGCTCCCGTCCACGCTCCAGACGACCAGCCGGACACTCGGCAAGCTCGACACCTTCAGCCGAGTGGCGCGCCCCGCGCTCAACTCGCTGCGGCCCGCGTTCCGCCAGCTCGACGTGGCCAACCACCAGGTGCTCCCGTTCGTCAAGGAGGCCTACCCGCTCTTGAGGGACAAGATCCGCCCGTTCGTCCAGGTCGCGCGCCCGTACGTGACCGACCTGCGTCCGGCGGCCAAGAACCTCGCCAAGGCCACGCCCGACCTCTCCAAGTCGCTCTTCGAGCTCAACCGCTTCTTCAACATGGCGGCCAACAACCCGAAGGGCCGGGAGCCGCTGCCGGCGTCGATCGCCGACGCGCGGAAGCGTGACGAGGGCTACCTGTTCTGGGTCGGCTGGGTCAGCCATCTCACCGACAGCCTCTTCAGCACGAGTGACGCGCAGGGGCCGTTCCGTCGCGCCCTGCTCGGCTTCACCTGCGACACCATTCGCCAGCAGGCCGCCGCGGGCGTGGGCGAGTTCGGCCCGCTCGGGCCGGGCGGCACGGCGGCGCTGCTCGGACTCACCGACCTGGTGGCCCCGACGGGCATCTGCGCGCCCGGCGCGAGCGGCCCGAAGGCCAAGGCCGCGGCCGGCAAGGCGGCGACCGGCGGCGTGGCCAAGCCCACCGCGGCCGCGGGCGCCGGCGTCGCCGATTCGACCAGGAAGGGCGTGCGCTAGTGCAGA
>JAXDHW010000112.1:0-3014 GCA_034664365.1 Thermoleophilaceae bacterium | reverse complement strand
ACCGTCTCCCGCGCGCTCGCCCGCTCGGCGAACGCCGTGAAGTTGCAGATGTCGAAGAAGACGACGGAGACCTCGACCTCCTCGCCCTCGAGCATCGTGCCCTCGCGGAGCACGCGCTCGGCCACGTCCGGCGCCACGTACGAGCCGAACGCCTCGCGCAGGCGCTCACGCTCCTCGAGCCCGTCGAGCATCGCGTTGAAGCCGCGGGCGAGCACGCCCATCTCGTCGCCCGACACGACCGGCGCGCGCGCCGACAGGTCACCGCCGCGGACGCGCTCGGTGACGCTCATCAGGTCGCGCACCGGCGAGAGCACCGAGCGCGTGACGAGCAGGGTGAGCTCGAGCGAGATCGTGAACGCGACCACGACGGCCACGGCCACGTCGAGCCCGAGCTGGTTGATCTGGCCGCGGTCGTTGGCCGACAGGCCGCTCACGATCACGCCGGTCACGACGTTGATCAGCGGCAGTGCGCCCAGCAGCTTCCAGCGCAGCGGCGCGCCGGTGCCGTCGCCCGAGAAGCTGCGCGGCAGCCGCTCGGCGATGTCCTCGATCACCGGTCGCAGCGCCAGCTCGGAGGCGAAGAAGTGGAGGATCGCGGAGTACACGACCGCGACCGACGTCCCCGCCGCGATCACCAGGGCCGAGTAGGCGGGCAGGCCGAGGTAGGCCGTGATGAAGGCGGCGGTCGGGATGATGATCAGCACGACCGGCTGCCACCACTGGCGCGTGACGAACTCCAGCGGCAGGCCGACCGCGGTGCGCCACGCCTCGGCGGCGCCGCGCTCGCTGCGCTCGCCCTCGACCCATTCGACCAGCGGCCGCGAGCTGCGCCGGATCTTCTTGAACCCGGCCGCGAGCGCCAGCAGCACCGTGCCCAGCGAGAACAGCACGATCGTGCCGACCTGCGAGTCCGACATTCGCTGGTAGAGCGAGAAGATGCCGACCGTGCCGACGGCGATCAGGAGCGCCGAGAAGAGCTCCCAGCCCAGGTAGGCCAGGAAGTACCGCGCGCCTAGCTTTCGGTACAGCCACCGCGCCGCTCTCAGGATCATCGTCTATCCCATTCTGGCGCACCCGCTAACGGCGGGCGTGCGCCATCGCACGCTTGGTCCGGCTACTTGCTGAACTTCGGAAGCGGCGGCGGCGTCGCCCCGTTGGGTGACGGCACGAGCGGTGCCTTGCCGCGGCTCAAGAACGGGTAGCTCGTGTGGCCCCAGAGGTGGGCGGGCTGCACGAAGCACGGCGGCAGGTCCTGCGACCCGCTGAGGTCGCCGCCCTCGAACGGAACGGTCTTGTCCGCGCGCGTGTCCTGGTTGCAGGTCCACGACTCCGACACCACGCCGAGCACCTTGCCGCGCTTGAGCGCGTTCGGGAGCTGGTACGCGTTGCCGCGGTCGTACGCCGGGATCGTGCTGTGGATGCCGAGGCTGTTGGGGTTGATGACACCGGCCTGGCCGAGCATGTAGCGCGGCACGCCGTTCTTGAACTTCGGCAGCTTGAAGTAGAGGCCCGCCGCGCCGTCGCCGATGAAGCCGGCAAGCGCGAGCTGGTCGTAGTTGGCGTACGAGATGATCGGGTTGAGCTCGGGCAGGAAGACGTGCAGGGCCTCGAACAGCGGCTGTGCCCCGCGCAGGAAGCGCGCCGCCTGCGGAAGGTCCTTCGGAGCGGCGGCGATCACGGGCCGGAGCCGGCGGAACAGGTTCTCGAGGTCGGGCGCGGTCTTTCCGAGGTCCCTGATCGTCGGGCCGAGGTCGTCCGCCACCGGCTTCAGGTCGTTGACCAGCGGGTGCGTGTTGTTCGAGAACCGCTCGAGGCGCGCCAGCGTGGTGCGCGACTCGTCGAGGAAGGTCGGGAAGATCTCGAACGTCTGGGCGAGCGCCTCGCGCACCGCCGCGGTGGCCGAGAAGGTGCCGTTGGAGTTGAGGATCAGGTCGTGCAGCTGGCCGTAGCGCTGGTTGAGCGCGGCGAACACGGTGCCGGTGTTCTTGATCACGCTCTTCAGTGCGACGTGCTGCGTGTCGAGCACCTGGAGCACGCCCGCGCCGTCCTGGGCGAACTGGCCGAGGTTGCCGAGCGCAAAGTTGAGGTCCTGGCCGCCGCCGCCCTTGATCTGCTGCGCCGACTCGGCGACCCACTGGCGGAATGCCTGCTGGGTCTTCGGCTCGAAGATGCGAAGGATCTCGTCGAGCTCGACCGTCGGCTCCACCTGGCGGTTGGCGAGCAGGGCGCCGTCCTTCAGCGTGCCGAGCTTCTTATGGCCTGGTGTGAGCTCGACGTACGTCTCGCCGAGGAGCGTCTTCTGCCTGAGGATCGCCTTGGCGTCCTTCGCGATCGGCGCGAACTTGGGGTCGATCTCGAGCGTCACCTTGGTCGCGCGGGCGCGCTTGTTGAGCTCCTTCTGGG
The DNA here is from genome assembly GCA_034664365.1 of Thermoleophilaceae bacterium. Taxonomy (GTDB): domain Bacteria; phylum Actinomycetota; class Thermoleophilia; order Solirubrobacterales; family Thermoleophilaceae; genus AC-37. Next base: position 611 of record JAXDHW010000112.1, on the reverse strand, counting down.
TGACCGTGCCGACCTTGACGCCCGAGATCCGCACGTCGGCGACCTGCGCGAGCGTTGTCGCCTCGGGGAAGTTGACCTTGAGCTCGTAGCGCTTCGCCTTGAGCGGGATCGCACCGCCGAACGACAGCCAGAGGAAGAGCAGCAGGCCGAAGCACGACAGTGAGAAGATCACCATCGCGGCGATACGTCCCAGGCTCGGGGCGTTCTTCTGCACTAGCGCACGCCCTTCCTGGTCGAATCGGCGACGCCGGCGCCCGCGGCCGCCGTGGGCTTGGCCACGCCGCCGGTCGCCGCCTTGCCGGCCGCGGCCTTGGCCTTCGGGCCACTCGCGCCCGGCGCGCAGATGCCCGTCGGGGACACCAGGTCGGTGAGGCCGAGCAGCGCCGCCGTGCCGCCGGGACCGAGCGGGCCGAACTCGCCCAAGCCCGCGGCGGCCTGCTGGCGGATGGTGTCGCAGGTGAAGCCGAGCAGTGCGCGGCGGAACGGCCCCTGCGCGTCACTCGTGCTGAAGAGGCTGTCGGTGAGATGGCTGACCCAGCCGACCCAGAACAGGTAGCCCTCGTCACGCTTCCTCGCGTCGGCGATCGACGCCGGCAGCGGCTCCCGACCCT
>JAXDHW010000102.1:0-3755 GCA_034664365.1 Thermoleophilaceae bacterium | reverse complement strand
TCGAAGCTGAAGCCGGGCGTGAAGTAGTTGTCCAGGATGCGGTCGATGCTGTCGCCCTGGTCGGGGCACGCGGTGGGCAGCCGGCCCAGCACGGTCACGACCGGGTTGCGGGCCGTCACGGCGAACGCCTTCGTCGCGGACGAGTAGGTCACGTCCACGCCCGCGTCCACCTTCCGCGTCGGCTTGGTGTGCTTCTGGACCCTGCACATGACGACGCGGTCGAGCTGCCTGTAGAGGCCGTCGACGTGCGTGTGGTCGACGCGGCCGGTCGCGCGCGTCGCGCCGCGGGCCCCGGCCACGCCCTCGACGGCGTCGCACGCATCCGCGTTGTCCAGGTCGGGCACGCCGCAGGCGGGGATCTCGAGCCGCTCGAGGAAGCCGACCTTCCATGTCTGGGTGCTGAAGTCGTGCGCGTCGTTCGTGTCCGGGTCGCCGCCGTCGTTCGGCGGCGTGGCGTGGAAGTCGGTCCGCCAGAGCCCGGCCCCCGTGTACGTCACCGCGAAGCGGACATCCGCCCGGTACGGCGCGCGCTTGACCGTGTACGGGACATCGTGGCGCGCCGGCGCCGCCGGTGCGGCGGCCGTCCCGCTCGCCAGGAGCGCGACTGCGACTGCCAGCCCCGCGGCCCGGCGCACCCTGCCTGCTAGGCCGGCGGCGGTCCCGGAGCGGCGGGCGGGCCCGGCTGCGGCGGGGCCCGGTACGCGTCGACGGGCTCGGGCTGGGAGGCCGCGAGCAGCGACCCGATGACGATGGCGAGCCCCGACAGGGCCGTGACCCACATGCCGATCGCGAACGGATCGAGTGTCTGGGCGTCGATGGGCGTGACGAACGCGAACGCGGCGCCCCCGAGCGCCGCGGCCACGGCGGGCAGGAGGCGCGAGGGCACCGTGAAGCTCAGCGCCAGGCACGCGATCGCACCGAGCACGAGGATCAACACCACCACGTCGAGCCGGTCGGCCGCCTGCCAGATCGTCTGGCTCTGGCTTCCGACCTCCACGTAATGGAGGAACATGCCGGCGATGTACACCACGCCGCCGACCAGTCCGATTGTCCGTCCGATGCGTCCCATCAGCACGGTCACCCTATCCCGAATGTGTCAGCCGCGCCACTCCGGTATCGCTCTGCCATGAGCCCGGTCAGGCCAACCGTCCAGGTGGTGGGCCGGCGCCACGACCCGGCGGACCACGCCGTGCGCGACTTCCTCACGCGCAGCGCGCAGCCGCACGAGTGGCTCGACGTCGGATCGCCCGAGGCGGACCGGCTGCTGGAAGGCGCTGGACTCACGGACCCACCGCTGCCCGTGGTCGTCGACGGCGACCGTGCGTTCGCGCCCGCGACGATCGCGGGCCTGGCCGACGCCTGGGGCTACAACGTCCCGCCCAGCCGTTCGCACTACGACTTCGCGATCGTCGGTGCCGGACCTGCCGGCCTCGCGGCCGCGGTGTACGGCGCGTCGGACGGCCTGTCGACGGTGGTGCTGGAGCGCGACGTCCCCGGCGGGCAGGCCTCGCACACCTCGATGATCGAGAACTTCTTCGGCTTCCCCGAGGGCATCGGCGGGGCCGAGCTCGCGCGCCTCGCCGGGCGTCAGGCGGAGGGCTTCGGCGCGGAGGTGATGGTGCTGCGCGGCGTGCAGGGGAGCCGGTCGGTCGAGGGGGAGGGCACCGGGCTAGAGCTCGACGGCGGCGTGGCCATCACCGCCACGGTCGTACTCGCCGCACCGGGAATGACCTGGCGTCGGCTCGACGTGCCGGGCGTGGACGATCTCCTCGGCCGCGGCGTCTACTACGGCGCGGGCCGGAGCGAGGCGGCGCAGTGCGGTGACGACGACGTGGTGGTCGTGGGCGCGGGCAACTCGGCGGGACAGGCCGTGCTCAACCTGGCGAACGCAGGCGCCCGCGTGACGATGCTCGTGCGCGGCGACCGCCTGGGGAAGACGATGTCCGCCTACCTGGTCCGGCGGATCGAGCAGCACCCGCTGGTCGACGTCCGGCTCCGCAGCCAGGTCGCGGCCGTCCACGCCGACGCCGGCCATCTCAGCGCGGTCACGATCGCCTCCCACGACGCACCGGACGAGACGCTTCGCGCGGTCGCGCTCTTCCTCTGCATCGGGGGCGAGCCGCGGACCGGCTGGGCAGACGAGGCCGGCGTCAGGACCGACGCCGCGGGCTACGTCCTCACGGGCCCGGACCTCCTCGACGCGGGCCGCCGGCCGGACGAGTGGCCGCTCGACCGCGACCCGCTCGCGCTCGAGACGAGCGTCCCGGGCGTGTTCGCCGCCGGCGACGTGAGGCACGGCTCGGTCAAGCGCGTGGCGGCCGCGGTGGGGGAGGGGTCGATGGCCGTGGCGCTGGCCTTCCGGCGGCTGGCCGAGCTCGGCGTAGCCGACTGAGCGGCGGTCAGTAGGTGCGCCGCCGCCGCGCGCGCCCGGCGCGCTTCTTCCGCGGCAGCGAGGCCGGCTCGCGGCGCAGCGCGTGGCGGTGCGCCCGCCGCTCGGCCTCGTCGGCGTCGCGCGCGGCGTCGGCCGCCAGGTCGTGCGCGCCCATCTCCCCGTACACGGCCTGCGCGAGCCGGTACGCGGCGGGGTTGTCCGGCTCGGCGCGGATCCAGTCGCGTACGGCGCGACCCGCCTCGCGGAGCTGCCGTGCGGTGAGGTACTCGTACGCGAGCAGGCGGAGGATCTCCGTATGGCGCGGCGCCGCATTGCGCGCGTAGATCAGGCGCTTGATCGCGATCTCGGTCTGACCCCCCGAGATCGCGTCCCGCGCGGCCGTGAGGAAGCGCTCGGCGCGCTCCTCGTCGGGCTCGTGGCGGCGGAAGTCGACGTAGATCAGGTTGTCGATCGGGAGCGTGTGGGTGCCGGTTGCGAATGCGACGCGGGCCCAGCGCTGGATGTCGTCGCCCTCACCCGTGAAGCGCACGTCCACGACGCTCCCGACGCCCCACTCCGGGTAGGTCGCGGAGCGCACGTAGCGGTAGACGATCGACCGCTCCGCCTTCGTGCCCGCGCGGCGGCCGGGTGTCTCGCGCTGCTGCGCCTCGTACGCCCGCCGGCCCGCCTCGGCCTGGCGCTCGCGCAAGGCGTCGGCGCTCACCCGCACGTCGACGGCGGTGATCGGGCCGTCCGCCTCGACACGCATCTCGAGCAGGTCGGCCGCCGAGTTGACGCTCTTCATCTGCCGCTCGTGAACGAGCCGCTGGGCCGGCGCCGCGCGATCGGGATGCCAGCGCTTGGCCATCCTCCTTCGCGCGAGCTGGATCGTCCGCAGGTCGCACGGCGGGGTCAGCTCCAGGAGCTCGACTGCCTGGTCGATCGTCACGCCATCAAGGTAGAAGCCACGCTGGCGGCGTCGCCTGTGCCTTGAGTTTCCGGCGCGGTTCCCGTATTTTTCCGGTCCTTCCCGCCAAGAGGGCGGGGATCAGGCAGTGAGCCCTGGCAGGGGCGATGACAAGGGGGGGCATGAATGAGGGGACCCGCAAAGCGGTCCATGCTTTTGGTAGCCGCGGTGGCGCTGCTTGCGTTCGCGGCACCCGCGAGCGCTGCGACGCGAACGGTCGACGACGACCACCTGCAGTGTCCGGACGCGCAGTACACGAGCATCGAGGCGGCGGTCCAGAGCGCCGCGCCGGGCGACACCGTGCAGGTCTGCGCGGGGACGTACCAGGAGACCGTCACGGTCGACAAGGCGAACCTGAAGCTGTACTCGACGCCGCGGCAGGCGGCGATCATCAGGGCGCCGGCCGTGATTCCGACG
>JAXDHW010000099.1:0-12898 GCA_034664365.1 Thermoleophilaceae bacterium | reverse complement strand
GGGCTCGAGCACGCCGACCTGGGCCGTGTGCTGATCGACGGGGAGGACCGCACCGAGGCCCCGGCGCGCGAGCGTGGCGTGGGCTTCGTCTTCCAGCACTACGCCGCGTTCAAGCACATGACGGTCCGCGACAACGTGGCCTTCGGCCTCACCGTTCGCAAGACCCCGAAGGACGTCGTGCGCGAGCGGGTCGACGAGCTGCTCGACCTCGTGCACCTGGACGGCTACGCCGAACGCATGCCGAGCCAGCTCTCGGGCGGCCAGCGGCAGCGCATGTCGCTCGCGCGCGCGCTCGCCGTCCGGCCGAGCGTGCTGCTGCTCGACGAGCCGTTCGGCGCGCTCGACGCCACGGTGCGCAAGGAGCTGCGCGCCTGGCTGCGGCGCCTCCACGACGAGATGCACGTGACCACCCTGTTCGTCACGCACGACCAGGAGGAGGCGATGGAGGTCGCCCAGACGATCGTTGTGATGAACGACTCGAGGATCGAGCAGGTCGGCACGCCGCGCGAGATCTACGAGAGCCCGTCGAGCGACTTCGTGATGCGCTTCGTGGGGCCGGTCACCCACTTGAAGGACGCGGTCGTGCGCCCGCACGACCTCGAGGTCACGGTGGACCCCGTGCCGGGCAGCGTCCAGGCGATGGTCGAGCGCGTGATCCACCTCGGCTTCGAGGTGCGCGTGGAGCTCACCTCGGGCGACGGCGCCGACCTGTGGGCGCAGCTCACGCGCGCCGAGGCGGAGCAGCTCGAGGTGGTCGAGGGCCAGATCCTGCACGTGCGGCCGGTGCGCGAGCTGGCCACGAACGGCAGCTCGACCGAGTCAGCGCCGCATCCAGGCGTCGGGCTCCCGGGCGAGGCGTAGCACCTCGTCGGACACGCTGCGCTCGACGAGGTCGGCGAGCGTTACGCCCTCGAGCACTACGCGCATGCTCGCGCGGAGTGCGACCCAGACGGTCTGTAGCTCCGCCGCCGGGCCCGGGTACTCGGTGGCCTCGGGACGGTCGCCGTGGATGCTCGCGAGCGGGCCGTCCACGGCGCGGACCACGTCGGCCACGGTGATCTCCTCCGGGCGGCCGTCGAGCCGGTAGCCGCCGGCGGGCCCGCGCTGGCTCGTGACGAGCCCGTGCTGGCGGAGGTCCACGAGGATGTTCTCGAGGAACTTGAGCGGGATGCCCTGCGCCTCCGCGACCTGCTCGGCCTTGATCGGCGGGCCGGGCGCGGCGGCCAGCTCGAGCGCCGCGCGCACGGCGTAGTCGGCTTTCGCGGAGATGCGCATCCACCCATTGTGGCTGGCGCGGCGGCTGACCGGTAATACGCTCCCCCGATGCAGCGGGGCACCTGGGCGGTCGTCGCCGGCCTGACGGCGGTCGCATTCGGGATCCGGCTGGCACAGCTCGACCAGAGCCTGTTCGGCGACGAGCTGTTCATGTACAGGATCGTGGCCCACCACGACCTCGGCCGGGTCGTGTCGCTCGTCCACGACACCGAGAGCACGCCGCCGCTCCACTTCGTCCTCGCGTGGCTCGGCGCTCAGCTCGGCGACCCGATCACCGGGATCCGGCTCCCATCGCTCCTGGCGGGCACGGCACTGGTGCCGGCCACCTTCCTGCTCGGGCGGCGCGCCGCCGGCGCCGTCGCGGGCCTGGTCGGGGCGGCGGTCGTGGCGATCGCGCCGTTCGCGATCTTCTACGGGGTCGAGGGCAGGGCGTACGCGCTGCTCGGGCTCCTCTCGGCGCTGTCGACGCTCACACTGCTGCGTGCGCTCGAGGAGCGCTCGCGCGGGCGCTGGGCGCTCTTCGCCGCGCTCACCCTGGCCGTGCTCTACACGCACTACGCCGGGGTCTTCGTGGTCGTCGCGCAGGGAGCATGGGCGGCGTGGCGGCACCGCGACCGCCTGCGCGAGCTCGCGTTCGCGTACGGCGCGGTGGCGATCGGCTACGTGCCGTGGATCCCGTCGTTCCTCGTGCAGCGGCGCGACAGCGCGGCGGTGCGGATCGAGGACGCCTACCCGCTGACGCCGGGAAGCGCCGTGAGGGGGCTGCTGAAGGTCGTGCCGGGTCACCCGCTCCAGCCGCTCGCGAGCATCCCCGGGCGGATCGCGCTGGGCGTCTTCCTCGCGGCGCTCGGAGCCGCCACCGTGCTGGTGGCGATGCGGCGCCTGCGGGAACGCTCGCCGGGGCCGCGGCGCGGGCTCGAGCTCCTGGTGGTGGCCGCGGCGGCCAGCCCGGCCGGCGCGCTCGTGTACAGCCTGGGCCCCGAGAGCGTGTTCCTGCCGCGCAACCTGATGCCGTCGCTGCCGGCGGCGGCGCTGCTGCTGGGCGCGCTCGCGGCGGGCGCCGGAAGGCTGGGGGCGCCGGTCATGGGGGCGGTGCTGGTCGCGGTCCTGGCGGTCGGCGCGGTCAAGACCTTCGACGGCGACTTCGAGCGGCCGCCGTACGGCGACGCCGCCGGCTACGTCGAGTCCCACGGGCGCCCCGGCGACGCCGTGCTCGAGGTCTCGATCGACGCGATCGCCCCGGCGGGCGGTCCACTGGCGCCGGAGCTCGACGACTCGTTCCTGCACGCGCGGCTGGGCCACCGCGGCACGGCGGCTGCGCTCGCGGGCGGGCGGGCGGGCGGGCGGCTCTTCCTCGTGGTCCCGCAGGTCGGGGTGCTCAGGGGCGCCCCGCCGCCGCCGCAGCTGCGCGGCTTCCGCCTGACGGCGGTTCGTCGCCTGCCGCAGCTCGCGGTGTTCGCCTTCACGGCACGCCGCGCGCCGGTTAAGGTGCGCTGACCCCCACCCGGAGGAGCCGACATGAGCGTTCTGATGACGCTGCGCGTGAAGGGAGACCCGGCGAAGCTCGAGGAGTACGCGAGCCGCAACCAGGACAAGATGGCCGAGATCGGGGAGCGCGGCCGCGCCGCCGGCGCCACCTCGCACCGTTTCTACGGATCGGAGGACGGCACGATCCTCGTGGTCGACGAGTGGGACTCCCCCGAGGGCTTCCGCTCGTTCTTCGACTCGGACGAGGACATTCCGGCGATGATGCAGGAGATCGGCGTCACGTCGGAGCCGGAGGTCACCTTCTGGCGGAAGCTCACGACGTACGACGAGTTCTGACGCCGTTCTGCGAGGACGCGGGACGCTGGGCTGCCGGCTTAGCGCTCGCTGACGTGCCCGAGCGCGCGCTCGAGCGTGCACGGATCCAGCGGCTCTCGATGGCCGCGGCGCGCGCGGCCGGCGAGGAGGCGGCGCGGCCGTTCGCCGCGACCGCACCCGACGGTCCGCTCGGCGAGGTGTTCGGCGCGGCGTGCGCGTCGATGGCGCACGACTGGGACGACTACCTCTACATGGGCCACACCGGCCACTCGTCGGTGTCGGCGGCGCAGGCGTTCGCGCCCGACGACGACGAGCGCGCGCTGGTCGCGCAGGTCGCGGCGAACGAGGTGGCGGGGCGGCTCGGGGCCGCCCTGCTGATCGGCCCTCACAACGGGCAGTTCTGGTCATCGATCCACTGCGCCTCCGGCGCGGTCGCCGCGGGCGTGGGGCTCGGCCTCGACGGCGAGCGCCTCGGACACGCGCTGGCGATCGCGCTCTACCAGCCGCCGTACGGCCTCTGGCCCGGGTTCATGGGGCCGGACACCAAGCTCCTCACCGCAGCGGAGCCCGCGGTGCAGGGAGCGCGGGCCGCACTGCTCGCCGCCGAGGGAGTCCGCGGCCCCCTGGGCGTGGTGGAGGATCGCCGCGGGCTCCTGCGGCACCTCTCGTTCGTTCCGCGACCCGCTCAGCTCGGGGGACTCGGACGCACCTGGCTCACCGACACCCTGGCGTTCAAGCCCTTCCCAGGCTGTGCCTACCTCCAGGCGGCGGTGGATGGAGCGCTGCGCGCGGGGGTGCCCGCCGCCGAGGTGGCCGATGTGACGATCGACGCGGGCTACCTCACCGTGGCGATGGAGCGCCTCGGGGCGGACGGCGGCCTCACGCCGGTCGGGGTCGCCTTCTCAGCCGCGCGGAGCGTTGCCGTGGCGCTGATCGCGGGCCGGCTCACCCACGAGGAGCTGTCGCCCGGCTGGCTCGCCGGCCACGCCGCTCGGGTGAACGAGCTCGCCGGCCGCGTGCGGCTCCGCCACGACTGGGCGCTGACGCTTCGGAGCGCGCGCGGCGTGGTGGACGCGGGCGCCTCGGTCCGCGACGTGCCGGCCCGCGCCTGGCCGCGCGCCCTCCGGCGCATGCGCGAGCTCGGCATGGACGAAGCGGCCCTGCCCGCGCGGGAGCTCCTCGCACTGGCGCGGAGCCGCGAGCTGCGCGGCGAGCTGCGCGCGCTCCTCGCAGCCGGTGGCGCGGGCGGGCTCGCCGGGCTCGACACCGGACGCCTGCGGATGACGTTCCCGTGCCGGCTCGCCATCCGGCTGCGCTCGGGCCGCTTGGTGGAGATCGAGGGCGACGAGCCGGGCGCCTCGGGGCGGCCGGTCGGCGAGCAGCGCGCCGTGATCAACTCGCGCTCCCGCGCGGCAGGCCTCGAGCCCGCATTGACCTAGAGAAAGCGCCGCCCTTGGCAGGCGGCGCTGTTCTCTCCCCTCGAGCTGGGTGGCGGACCGTGGTGGCCGCATCCCCATGCCTCGATCTTCCATACGACGGTACTCCGACGGTGACGCCTGTGTCAAGACCGCGCGGGGTCGGTCGCGACCGCGAGCAGCGCCACGTCGTCCGCCGGGCCCTCGCTGCCGAGCATCGCGTCCACCACCGCGTCGCAGAAGCGCTCGGGGTCGCGCTCGGCCCCGCGGGCCACGTCCGCGAGACGCGCCATCCCCACGTCGATGCTCGCGTCCCGCCGTTCGACGAGCCCGTCCGTGTAGAGCAGGATCAGAGAGCCGGGCTCGAGATCGACCGCCGCGCTCGGGCGGCGCCCGTTCGACGCAACGCCGAGCGGCGTCGAGAGACCGCCGGGCAGGAAGCGCGCCGTGCCGTCGGGCGCGACCACCAGGGGCGGAGGGTGTCCGGCACTCGTGAAGTCGAGCCGCGACCCGCCATCGCTCAGGAGAGCGCACAGCGCGGTGGCGATCGCGTCGCCGCCACGGCGCTGGCTCTCCAGCAGGCGGTCGACACGTTCGGTCGCGCGCGTCACGTCCTCGCCCTCGAGCGCCGCGGCACGCAGACCGTCGCGGAGGCTCCCCATGAGCGAGGCGGCCTCCACGCCGTGCCCCGAGACGTCGCCGATCGTGAGCGCGAGCCCACCGTCGGCCAGCGGGACCACGTCGTACCAGTCGCCGCCGACCCGCGCCTCGGCCCGCGCGGGCAGGTAGCGGGCGGCCACGGACGCCCCGCGCACCTTCGGCAGCGAGCCCGGCAGCAGGCTTCGCTGGAGGGTCTCGGCGATCCCGTGCTCGCGCTCGTAGAGCCGCGCGTGCTCGATGGCGAGAGCGGCGCGGTCGACCACGAGGCCCAGGAGCCGCTTCTCCTCGTCGCTGAACTCGCGCTCGCTGAACGAGCCGACATGCAGCACTCCGATCACCTGGCCGTCCATCACCAGCGGCGCCCCCATCAGGGCACAGAGCCCGAGGTCGCGGAGCTGCGGGCTCACGCGCTCGGTGGCCTCGGGACCGCGGACCACGAGCAGCCGGCGCTCGGCCGCGACGCGTCCGCCGAAGCCCTCGCCGAGCGGGATGCGCAGGCCCCGCCAGGCGCTCGCCGGGATCCCCTTGGCCGCCCGGATGTCGAGGTGGTTGTCCTCCTCGAGCAGCATGACGGCGGCGGTGTCGACGGCGAGCACCTCGACCACACGGCCGAGCAGCTCGTCGAGCAGCTCCTCGAGCTCGAGGTGGCTGAGCGCGACGTCGGTCACCTGCTGAAGCCGGCTGAGCGACTCCGACGCGCGGTCCGCCTCGAGGCGCGCCGCGCGCTCGGCCGCGTAGAGCCGCGCGTGGTCGGTGCGAGCCGCGTCGGCGAGGTCGGAGATCAGTCGCTCCACGCCGCGTCGCAGGAGGCCGACGAAGAGGCCCGCCACGGTCACGGTTCCGAACGTGATCACCCACGCCTCGCCCGCCGCCGGTGCGTCCTCCCAGACGAGCACAGCGCCGAAGAGAGCCGCGATCACGCCGATCTGGAGGAACGCCCGTTCCCAGGGGAGGAAGTAGCAGGCGCTGATGCTGACCCAGACGTAGAACATCGCGTAGACGCCGGTACGCGCCATCGTGAAATGGATCGCCAGCGTGACCAGTACGGTGCCGACGCCCAGCGCCACCTCCGCCGTCCAGGCGGGCGCCCGTCCGTGGCCGAGGAACAGCAGGATCCCGGCGATGTACGCGGCGCCGTAGACCGCGAACAGGCCGAGCACGGACGTGCCCGGCGGTTGCGGGAAGATCATCGAGACGACGCCGATCGTCGCGCCCGAGACGAACAGGAAGGCGAGCAGGCGCTGGAGCAGCTCCGGCGAGACCACGCGACCGGCCGCACCCGGCCTGATCACGAGCGCGAGAAGGCGACGTTCGAGCCGCGCGAAGCGGGCGGGCTCCCGCCGCGCAGGCAGATCGAAGTCGATCAAGGGGCCACCGTCTTCGGGCATCGATCCTCCCGCCACGAGCTTAGGTGTCGCACGCACCTCCGTCCCGCGGCCTGGCCAGACAATCGAGCCTAACCCACCGGACCGGTAGCTTCGCGCCATGTCCACACGCTCAATCGGCTCGGCGGCCATCGCCGCGTGCGCCGCGGCGTGGGGCGGCATCGGCGTGGTCGTGCGCGAGCTCGACATGCCGCCGCTCGCGATCGCGTTCTACCAGGAGCTCCAGGGGGTGGCGGTGGCGGCCGTCGTGGCGCTCGTCTGGCGGCCCGCGGCGCTCCGCCCGCCGCGTCCGGCCGTCGTGGCCCTCGGCGTCGTGCTCGCCCTCCACTTCGCCTGCCTGTACGGCGCGATCGGCGAGACGTCGGTGGCGAGCGCGGTGCTCGTCACCTACTCCGCGCCGATCATGATCGCCATGCTCGCGCCGGCGCTGCTGCGCGAGCACATCTCGCGGGTGACCGTGGTCGCGCTCGGGGTGTCCGCCGCCGGCGTGGCGGTGATCTCGTTCGCCGGGAGCGACGGCGGCGGCGCGGTCCACGCCGCCGGGATCGCCCTCGCACTCGGGGCCGCGGTCACGTACGCGCTCTTCATCGTCCTGCTCAAGCGCTGGACCGCCGACGTGAATCCGCTGACCGTCGTCATGTGGCAGGCGGCCGCGGCGGCGCTGGTGCTCTCGCCCGCCGCGGTCGCGGGTGGTTACTCGCTGGGCGCGCGCGAGCTCGGCTACCTCGCCCTGCTCGGAGTCGCCATCACCGGCGTGACGGGAGTGATCTACGTGCTGGCGCTGCGGCACGTGCCCGCCACCACGGCGGGGATCCTCGGCTACCTCGAGCCGCTGTCGGCGGTTGTGCTGGCCGCGGCGTTCCTCGGGGAGAACCCCACGGCCTGGGTGATCGTCGGCGGTGCGGCCATCGTCGCCGCCGGCGTGATCGTGGTGCTGGAGGATCCGCGCACGGAGGCGGAGCCGGTGGCGCCGGTCGGCGCGACGCGCACGCCTATGCCGGCGCGCAGGTCGTGATCTCGAGCGGGCCCGCCGGGAGGTTGGCGAAGGTCAGCCGCGCCCGCACGAGGTTCGACTCGACGGACGAGTTGTAGCCATTCTCGAGCGACACCTGCGCGGGCCGGTTGAAGGTCGTCCGCGACAGCTCGTCCGACACCGCGGTCGGGCTCGTGCGGGCGTTCGCGCGCGTGAGGAAGACGGAGTACTCGATCGTGTCGCCCGCACGCGCGTCAACGGACATCCGTACACCACAGGGGGCCGGCGCGTAGTCGATGCGCACGTTGTCGCGATACGTCGGCCCCGGCGTGTAGCCCAGCGCGCGGATCCGGACTCCCGAGGGCAGGGTCGCCACCGTGTACTTGATCGGGGTGGGAGGGCCGCGCCACGCCATCCGCATCGCCACGGTCCCGTCGCCCGCGATCCGCACGCGCGAGGCGAACGGGAGGCCCAGGAGTCCGCCCGTTCGCAGCACGGGGCCCGCGCTCCGCGGACCGCCGCCGCGCGTGAACGGGCGCATGTGCACCACGTCCCGCCAGGCGCCGCTGCGCTGGCGTGCCTTGAAGGCGATCAGGCCGAAGTCCGAGCGGATGTCGTCGGGGTGCTTGCCGCTGGTGGTCGGGCGGACCGCGTACCAGAAGCGTCCGCGGCGCACGATGTCGAAGCGGCTCTCGCCGTGCGAGAGCTTGGCGCGCAGCGGGTGGTCGGCCGGGATCGTCGCGCCCCTCGGCGCCGCCTCGGCGATCGGCCGCGACCACTCCATCATCAGCTGGACGACTCCGGCGAACGACGGGCCGCCCGCGCCGGGGTCGAGCGCCTTCAGCGCGTTGGCCGGGTCCCGGCGCACGATCGGCGCGTAGTAGAGGCCGTGGTCGCCGATCCTGTAGACCGTCTGCAGCCGCCGGATGGAGCGCTGCGCCAGCTGGCGCAGCTGGGCGTCGAGTGCGGGCGTCGACTCGTCGAAGCTCGCTGTCTCGAACGCGCCCAGCGCCGTCCCGGCGAGCGCCCAGCACTCCTCCTGGTTGCGCCCGAAGTAGGCGAGGTCGCCGTCGGGCGCCGTCACGAGCAGCGACGCCCGCGCGATGTCCACGAGCGTGCGGCGCGCCGCCGGCGAGGCGCGATCGCCCAGCATCTGGATCGCGCGCGCGTAGAAGCCAAACGACAGCCCCTGGTAGGCGAGCGGGTTGTCCGGCGGGTCGGAGAGCACGAACGCGCGGCCGATCGGCGTGCCCACCGCATTGGTGCGCGCCATCGCGGGGATGCGGCGGTTGATCAGGTCGCGGCTGAGCCGCTCCGCCGCGGCGCGGTCGCCGCCGAGCACCGCGTTGGGGTCGTCCGAGTGGATGCCGGTGCGCAGCAGCTCGCGCACCTCGACGGCCTCCACGAGCCAGTGGTTGCCGAAGTACGTCGTCGCCGGGAGGCGGATCAGCTTGACGTGCTTGAGGTACTCCTCCCACTGAGCCTTCTGGCGCGTGAAGAGCGGCTCCCTCGCGAGGTGGTGGCGAGCGAGGTTGTACGCGCCGGCGATCCCGATGATCTCGAAGATGCTCGGCCGCGTGTGGAGCGTGGCGCGCGGGACCGAGAAGGCAAGCGCGCGCAACCCGGAGCGAATGCGGTCGAAGTGGTGGGTGCGCAGCCCCGTGAGGATCATCGTGTAGCCGAGCAGCGAGTCGCCGTAGCGTGTCCCGCCGCTCACCGGCTCGCGGTAGTTGCCGGCGAAGTGGGCCCCGGGGGGCCGCTGCACGCCGGGGTTGAGCCACGGGGAGGCGAGGTCGTCGATGAAGCCGGCGACCGGGTTGCCCTCTGCGGCGGCTCCACCGCGGGCGTCCGAGTGGCCGTCGTCGCCGCGCGTCACGAGCACGGCCAGCAGGGCGAGCACGGCCAGCGGCACGGCGAGGACGGCGAGCGAGCGTCCGCGCCGGCGCCGCCGACGGCGCCTCACGCGCGTGGGTGTCGGCGTTCCGGTCATCTCGGAGGGCGGTCACGCTAGCGCGCGCCGCGCGGCGAGCCTCCCCGGGGGGCTAGATGATCTAGATCTCGCCCTGGCGGAGGGCGATCGCCACAGCGTGCACGCGGGTATGCGCCTCGAGCTTGTCCATCGCGTTGCGCACGTGGGTCCGCACGGTCTCCGGCGAGAGCGTGAGCCGCGTGGCCACCTCCTCGCCCGTGAGCCCCTGGGCGAGCAGGTCGAGCACCTCGCGCTCGCGCGGCGACAGGAGTCCGATCCGCTCGGTGGTCAGGCGGCCCAGCAGGAGCGGGCGCAGGCGGCGGTCGACGTAGGACTCGCCCGCCGCGACCGTGCGGATCGCCCCCAGGAGCTCCTCCGGCGGGCCGGCCTTGAGGGCGAACCCGCGGGCGCCGCAGTCGAGCGCCTCCGACAGCGTGTCCTGGTCGTCGACCCCGGTGTAGAGCAGGACCCCGATCTCCGGGTTCTGCTCGAGCAGGCTGCGCGTGAGCTCGATCCCGCTCCTGCCGGGCAGGTTGATGTCGACGATCGCCACGTCCGGGCGGCGCCGCTCGACGAGGGACAGGGCCGCCTCGGCGTCGTCCGCGGTTCCGATTACCCGGCAGTCGGTGTCGCGCAGCAGCAGCTCGAGCCCGCGGCGGAGCGCCACGTGGTCCTCGACGATCACGACGGTGACGCTTTCCTCGGCGTGAGCCACGCTTCCTGACAGTAGTCAAGGGGGGGATCGAATCCCCGTCCCGCGGCGCTTGCCCGCGGAAAAACCCACCGAATGGGGGACTGCGGGCGCGTCCTACACCTAGGTCGCCCGTCCACTACCGCGAACCGTGGATAGAGCCCGCTCCGGGGCCCGACGATAGGGGACGAACCGCGACCGGGAGGGCCAGAGGACAGTGTCGTACACCCGCCGAACGCAGGGGCACCGGCTACCGGATGCCGACGCGCTCGCACTTCACACGGAGTACCGCGCCACGGGCGACCAGCGGCTGCGAGACCGCCTGGTCATCGCGTACGCGGGCATCGTCAAGCACATCGTCTACCGGAAGGTTCGCGAGCTGCCCGCCTGGTGCGAGCTCGACGACCTCCTCTCGTGCGGGATCGAGGCGCTGATCGCCGCCGTCGACCGCTTCGACCCCGCGCGCGGCGCGACCTTCGAGCAGTACGCCTGGACGCGGGTCCACGGCGCCGTGCTCGACGAGCTCCGGCGCCAGGACTGGGCCCCGCGCCCGCTTCGCCGCTGGGAGCGCGACATGGCCAAGGCACGCGAGCAGTTCGTCGCCATCCACGGCCGCCCCCCGAGCGCCGACGAGCTGGCCGACGCGATGGGCATCGAGCCCGAGCAGCTCGACAAGCTGCGGCAGGATCTCCAGGCCTCCGACCTCACCTCGCTCAACTCGCTCGTCCTCGACGAGGAGCAGAGCCAGGTGGAGCGGATCGACACGATCCTCTCCGACGCGCCCGAGCTCGACCCGGCGCTCGCCACCGAGCGGACGGAGGCCAAGGAGAAGTTCCGCCGTGCGTTCGCCCGCCTGACAGAGCGCGAGCGCGAGCTGGCCGTCCTGCTCTACGTCAAGAACCTCACCCTGCGCGAGATCGGCGACGTGCTCGGCGTCTCCGAGAGCCGCGTCTGCCGCCTGCACGCGCGCCTCAAGCAGCGCCTCCGCGACGCCCTCCAGGCGGACGAGGCGCTGTTCCAGGAAGCCGTCTAGAGACGGCTGATCCCAGCCGTCTAGGGCGCGACGGCCACGCCCGTCAGGAGCGGGCGGACGATCGGCACCGTCTTGCGGATCTCGCCGCGCCGGTGCTCGCGCACCTCGAACGGCGAGCCCTCGATGTTCTCGAGCGTCGGGCGGTTGCAGTGGCAGCCGTGCCCGAAGCGGATCCAGAGCGGATGCAGCCGGTCCTGCCACCGGGCGAGGCCCGGCTCGGGCGAGCGGACGTGCTCGACGAAGATCAGGCGCCCGCCGGGGCGCACCACCCTGCTCAGCTCCTCGAGCGCACGGGCCGGGTCCGTGACCGTGCAGAGGACGAGTGTCGTCACCGCCGTGTCGAACGAGTCGTCCTCGAAGGGAAGCTTCTCCGCCGGGGCGTGGACGACGCGCACGTTGAGGTCGCTGTCGTGCGCCTTGCGCTCGAGCCGCCTCGCCATCGGCTCCTCCGGCTCCGTGCAGACCAGCTCCTCGATCGTGCGCGGGTAGTGCTGGAGGTTGACGCCGGTCCCCGAGCCGATCTCGATCACGCGGCCGTCCGCCCCCGCCAGCATCTCCCTGCGGACCTGGCCCATGAAGTTGCGCTCCATCGACGACATGAACGTGTCGTAGCCGGCGGCGAAGACCCGTCCCCAGAGGCTCATCGTCGGCCGAATGGTGTCAGGATTCCGGCATGCTCGAGGGCTTGGTCCAGCACGACCACCCGCTCACGCTCCAGCACATCCTGCGCCGGATGCGCCGGATGTACGGCGACAGCGAGATCGTGACGCTCACCGATGCGGGCACCACGCGCGCGAGCTACGCCGAGGTCTGCGAGCGGATCGACCGCCTGTGCAACGCGCTGCGCTCCCTCGGGATCGGCGACGGCGACCGCGTCGCTACGTTCGCCTGGAACTCGCAGCGCCACCTCGAGGCGTACATGGCCGCGCCGTGCATGGGGGCTGTGCTGCACACGCTCAACATCAGGCTGTTCGAGGAGCAGCTCACCTACATCGCCAACCACGCCGAGGACAAGGTCGTGCTCGTGGACGACTCCCTCGTGCCGCTGCTCGAGAAGGTCGCGCCCACGTTCGAGACGGTCGAGCACTACGTGATCATGGGCGACGGCGACGCGGGATCGCTGCCCAACGCGATCAGCTCCGCGTAGCTGATCGCGGACCAACCGACGTCGTTCGACTATCCCGAGCTGGACGACCGGGCGGCCGCCGGCCTCTGCTACACGAGCGGCACGACCGGCAACCCCAAGGGCGTCCTCTACTCGCACCGCTCGAACGTGCTGCACGCGATGGGCCAGACCACGTCCGACTCGATCGCGATCGCGAATGCCGACCGCGTGCTGCCCGTCGTGCCGATGTTCCACGCGAACGCGTGGGGGTTGCCGCACGGATCGCTGCTCGTTGGCGCGGACATGGTGATGCCGTCGCAGTTCCTCCAGGCCGAGCCACTCGCCAAGCTGATCGAGGACGAGCGCGTGACGGTGGCCGCGGCGGTGCCGACGATCTGGTCGGACCTCCTTCGCTACGCGGACGAGCACAAGCCGGACCTCTCGAGCCTGCGCGTGGTGCCGTGTGGCGGCGCGGCGGTGCCGCTCGAGCTGATGAAGGCCTGGCAGGAGCGGCACGGCGTCTACGTGCTCCAGGCATGGGGCATGACCGAGACGAGCCCGGTGGGCTCGGTCGCGCGGCCGCCGCGGG
>JAXDHW010000096.1:0-2876 GCA_034664365.1 Thermoleophilaceae bacterium | reverse complement strand
ACGGGCAGATGGGCTTCCGCATCCCGGCCGTGGCGATCTCACCGTGGGTCAAGCGCGGGCACGTGAGCCACGGCGTGTTCGGCTTCGAGTCGATCCTGAAGATGATCGAGTACCGCTTCGGCGTCGGTCCGCTCACGCGCCGCGACGCGTACGCGCACAACATCGCGCGCTCGTTCGACTTCGACTCCAAGCCGCGGCTGGCGCTGCCGAACCTGCCCAACCCGCCGATGGTCGCGAGCGCGCCGTGCGGCGGACCTGGCGGGGCAGCCGACGTGTCGGCGCGGCCGAAGCCGCACGACATGACCGTGCTGCGGACCTCCGGCTACCTCGAGCGCCTGGGCGTCGAGCAGCGGACCGCCACGGCGTCGGACATGTTCCGCGAGCCGACCAAGATCGAGGCCCTGCTCAAGGGCTCGGCGTGACCCGCCGCGGCGCCGCGGCCGTGTGCGCCGCGCTCGTCGCGCTCGCGTGCGCGGGCGGGGCGGCGGCGATCAACCGGAGCGGGACACCGGGGCCGGACACCCTTCTCGGGACGCCCCATGCCGACCGCCTGTCGGGCGGCGCCGGCAACGACACGGTCAGGGGTGGTCGTGGAAAGGACACGCTCCTGGGCGGCGCGGGCGCCGACTCGGTCTACGGCGGACCGCAGAACGACGGCGTGCACGGCGGGCCCGACGGCGACACGCTCTCCGGAGGCGGAGGAGCGGACAAGATCTTCGGTCAGGGCGGCGACGACACGATCCACGCGGGTCCCGGCGCGGATCGCCCGTTCGGCGGCGTGGGCGACGACCGGATGTTCGGCGAGGACGGCCCCGACCGGATCAAGGGCCGCGCCGGCAACGACCTCCTCACCGGCGGCAAGGGCGAGGACCTGATCTACGGCGGCGACGGCAACGACACGCTCGTGGGCGGCCCCGGCGAGGACACGCTGCGCGGCGGCAAGGGCGATGACACCTTCAAGGCGCGCGACGGCTCCCAGGACCTGATCGACTGCGGCGACGGCGTGGACACCGCCATCGTCGACAAGAAGGAGGACGGCGTCTTCAACTGCGAGGTCGTGAAGTTCCCGGCGGGGTCGTGAAGGCGGCGGTTCGCTAGCCGGCGCCGCGCAGCTCGGCGAAGCCCGCGTCGAGCAGCCGGCTCGCGTTGCCGCCCGTGTCGGCCGAGTTGAGCAGGACCGCGCCGAGCGTGTGACCGTCCCGGCGGGCGACGCCGACGAAGCAGCGGCCGGCCGGGTCGGTGTAGCCGGTCTTCAGGCCGATCGTGCCCGGGTAGCCGAGCCGCAGCAGCGGGTTGGTGGAGTACAGGTCGAGGTGCTTGCCCTTCAGGTACTTGAAGCGAATGTTGACGTGCTCGTGCCGGACGACGTGGGCGATGCGCGGCTTGCTCATCACCAGCCGCGTGAGCGCCGCAAGGTCGGCGGGGCATGAGCGGTTGCCCTCCTGGAGGCCGTAGGCGGAGACGTAGTGCGTGCAGCTCAGCCGGAGCTGGCGGGCGCGCCTGTTCATCAGCCGAGCGAACCTGCGGTCGCTCCCGGAGATCCGGTCGGCGAGCGCCGTGGCCGCGTCGTTGCCGGACGGCAGGAGCATCCCGTAGAGGAGCGCCGACACCGGCACGCGCCTGCCGCGCGGCAGCACTCCGACCATCGAGCCCGTGTAGCGGACCGCCTCCTTCTTGATGAGCGCGGTGGCGTTGTAGGGGAGCCGCTCGGCCACCAGCAGCGCGGTCATGATCTTCGTGACGCTCGCGATCGGCAGGACGCGCATCGGATGCAGGCGCCAGAGCACGCGGCCGGTGTCGAGGTCGAAGAGCAGCGCGGCCCGCGGCTTCGGTCGCAGGTGCACCGTCACGGCGTTCGGGCCGCCCATCACGATCCCGGGAGGCGGCCTGCGGGCGGGCCTCCGGTCGGGCTTCCGCCTGACCTTGGTGATCGGCTGAAGCCTGGGTGCGCGCGCGGCGGCCTTGACGCCCGAACCGTCGTCCGAGCCATCGACCAGCGCGATCGCGGCGGCCGCGCCGCCGGCGAGGATCACGACGAGCGCAACCAGGAGCCGTCCCCGCAGGCGCCGGCGCCGCATCGATCCTCCCTGGAGCGGGCTACTCATCGCGCGGTGCGTTGAGGGCGCCGAGCACGCCGACACCGATCAGCGCGAGCACGACGACCGAGACCACAACCAGCACGTCGATGCCGTCGTTGATCGCCACCCGCAGGGTGAGGAAGGTCAGCACGCCGATGATCAAGAGCGCCCCCCACAGCGCGACGTTCCGCCCCATCAGTACACGGGGATGCGCGGCTCGATGTAGTCGTCCTTCGCGCGGTTGGCGAACAGCTTGATCGCGAGCAGACCGAACACGAACCCGCCGATGTGGGCGAAGTACGCGACCCCACCCCCGGCGCCGCTGCTTGCGTTGCTGGCGTCGAGTACCTGGAGCAGGAACCAGCCCCCGAGCACGAGCAGAGCCGGCAGCTCGAGCACGGTGATGAAGAACACGATGAAGATCAGCGTGGCCACGCGCGCCCTCGGATAGAGCAGCGCGTAGCCGCCCAGCACGGCGGCTATCGCCCCGCTCGCGCCCAGGTTGGGCACCTGCGAGTTCGGACCGACGACGGTCTGCAGCAGGGTGGCCACAAGGCCGCCCAATAAGTAGAAGGCCACGAACTTCACCCGCCCCATGGAGTCCTCGATGTTGTTCCCGAAGATCCACAGGAACAGCATGTTGCCGCCGATGTGCAGCAGGCCGCCGTGCATGAACATGGCGAACAGGACGGTGAGCCAGGCGCTCGGCTGATCGTCGCCGGGCTTGACCCCGCGCGCGTCGAGGGCCCCCTTCTGCTTCTCGCAGACGACGCGGCCCCCGAGCTCACCGCACTTCTT
>JAXDHW010000085.1:0-14347 GCA_034664365.1 Thermoleophilaceae bacterium | reverse complement strand
ATCGACGGGCCGATCCTCGTTCGGCCGAAGATCCACGGGGACGAGCGCGGGTTCTTCCACGAGACCTACCGGCGCAACGTCTACACCGATCTCGGCATCCCCGAGGAGTTCGTCCAGGACAACCACTCGCGCTCGGGGCACGGGATCGTGCGCGGGATGCACTTCCAGGTCGGCAACGGGATGTCCAAGCTCGTGCGCTGCGCGCGCGGCGCGATCCTCGACGTGGTCGTGGACCTCCGCCGCGGCTCGCCGACGTTCGGCGAGTGGGAGGGGTTCGAGCTGAACGACGAGAACCTGCACCAGCTCTACGTGCCCGTGGGCTTCGCGCACGGCTTCTGCGTGACGAGTGAGATCGCCGACGTGATGTACAAGTGCGACGCCTACTACGACGAGTCGATCGAGCGCGGGATCAAGTACGACGATCCGGGCGTGGGGATCGACTGGCCCGACATCGAGCTCATCCCGTCAGAGCGCGACGCGAGCGCGCCGACGCTCGCCGAGGTGGCGGACGAGCTGCCGTTCGAGTACTCCGGCTAGGCCGCCGCGGCGAGCCCGGCGCGCTGCATGTAGTCCTCGAGCGCCTCGCGCCAGTGGCGCAGCGGGGTGAGGCCAAGCGCGTCGGCCGCGCGGCGGCCGAGCACCCCGTTCAGCGGCCGGTCGACGCCGCCGGGCGGGATCGTCGTCTGCACCGCCTCGATCGTCACGTCGATCCCGGCGATCTCCATGATCGCCTCGGTGAACTCGAGCCACGAGCAGTCGCCAGACGCGGTCAGGTGGAGCGTGCCGCCGGCCCCGGCGCCCACCGCCTCGATCAGCGCGCCGGCCAGGTCGCCCGTGAACGTGGGGGAGAGCCGCTGGTCCGAGACCATCTTCAGCGCCGCGCCCTCGCGGGCCCGGCCCACCATCCGTGTGACGAAGTTGCCGCCCTTCGACGCGCTCCCGTGCAGCCCGTACAGCCCGGCGCCGCGGACCACGAGCGCGCCCGGTGCGTACGCCAGCGCGCAGTGCTCGCCGCTCAGCTTCGAGATCGCGTAGATGCTGCGCGGGCTCGGGAGGTCGTCCTCGTCGTACGGGTCGGGCGCCCGCCCGTCGAAGACGTAGTTCGTGCTCAGGTGGACGAGTCTGGCGCCGCTCGCCGCGCAGCGCTCGGCGAGCCGCTTCACGGCGCGGGCGTTGACCTCGAACGAGCGGTCCTCCTCGCGCTCGCACACGTCCAGGTTGTGGAACGCGGCGCAGTTGAAGACGGTGTCGGGCCGGGTTGCCGCGAAGGCGGCCTCCACGGCGCCGTCGTCGGTCACGTCGAGCTCGGAGCGCGGCGGCGCGTGCACGGTGGCCCCCCGCGCGCCGAGCTGCTCCTCGAGGTCCGACGCCAGCTGCCCGCCTCCGCCGCTGACGAGGACGCGCTCGAGCGTCAACTCAGCTGGCGCGCCTGGACCGGGCGCCGTGCGGCGACTTCGTGGAGAAGCTCGAGCCAGCGGATGTTGTAGTAGCGCGGATCCGTGAGCGTCGTCGGATCGGACAGGTCGATCCGCGCGAGCAGGTTGGAGACGGCGTCGACCACCGAGTGGCTGGGCGAGAACCCGAGGCGCGTCGACAGCTTGGCGTTCGAGCACTCGTAGTCGCGCGTGAGCTTGGGCTGCGGAGCCTCCTCGAGCTCGACCTGCCGGCCGAGGAGCTGGACCGACCCGGCCACGAGCATCGCGAGCTCGCGGATCTGGTAGTTCGCGTGGAGGACGTTGAAGGTCTCGCCGCGGCAGAGGTCGGCGGGCGCCTCGAGCGCGAGGATCATCGCGTCGGACACGTCGCGGACGTCCACCAGCGGGCGCCACATCCAACCGCCGCCGTGGAGCAGCAGCCTGCCGCGGAGCAGCGCGTCCTTCACGAACGTGTTGACCACGAGGTCGTAGCGCATGCGCGGGCTGTGGCCGTAGACGGTCCCGTTCCGCAGGAAGACCGGGCAGAGCCCGTCGTCGACCAGCGCGGTGAGCGCCTCCTCGGCGTAGCGCTTCGACGTGGCGTACGCGCCGCGGGGCTCGACCGGGGCCGTCTCGGCGTGCATCCCGGGCGCCAGCCCGTCGTAGAGCGAGCACGACGACGCGAGCACCAGCCGCTCGATCCCGCGCTCGACGCATGCGCGCCCGAGCGCCTCGGTGGCCACCGCGTTCATCTCCCAGTTGGCCTTCGGGTCGTACTCGGCCGTCGGGTCGTTCGAGAGCCCGGCCAGGTGGATCACGCCGTCGATTCCGTCGAGCGCGCCGGCCGGCATGTCGCGGACGTCGGCCTCGACGAGCTCGATCCGGTCGCGGAAGTCAGCGAGCGGGTCCTCCCCCCAGTGGAGGCAATCGAGCACCCGGACGCGGTAACCGCGGTCGAGGAGCCGCGGGACGAGGACGCAGCCGATGTAGCCGCCGCCGCCCGTCACGAGGACGGACCGGCCAGGCTCCGGCGCCTCCGGCGCCAGGCCGTTGCTGCGGACGTCGCGGCCCGGCAGGCCCCCGCTCAACTGTCCGTTCTCGGCCATCCGCGACCGGAACACTACGACGCCAGCCGTGTTGCGGGAGCCATGTGCAGCGTGGTCACTCACGGGGCGCTAGCGTGCGCGGTGTGAGGACGAGGACTCGCACGTTCGTCGCGGTGCTTGGCGCATGCCTGTTGCTGGCGCCGGCCGCGGACGCCGGGAAGAGGAAGGTGCCGCAGGGGTTCTTCGGCGTGAACTACTCGGGCGAGATCGAGAACGCGTCGCTCGACCTCCAAAAGGAGGCGTGGAACCGGCTGGCGAGCGCGGGCGTCGAATCCGCCCGGGTCGTGTTCAACTGGGACATGGCGCAGCAGACCCCGGTTGGCCCGATCAACTGGTACCGCACCGACAACGCGGTCCGCTTCGCCACCGAGCGCCACATCCAGATCCTCCCGATGGTCCTGTACGCGCCCGAGTGGGCGAAGCGCTACCACGGCCGGGTCGACTCGCCGCCTGCCGGGACGAAGAACTACACGGCGTTCCTCGAGAAGCTGATCGACCGCTACGGGCCGAAGGGCGATTTCTGGAAATCGAACCCCGACCTTCCGGTCCGGCCGCTGCGCATCTGGCAGATCTGGAACGAGGTCGATCTCCAGTTTCAGTGGTACCGCAAGGCCGACCACTGGCGACCCCAGGACGCGGCCGACTACGGGAAGCTGCTGCGGGCCTCGTACACAACGATCCACCACAAGGACCCCAAGGCGAAGGTGATGCTCTCGGCGCTGGCGATCGACAGCTGGCGGATCCTCGGCGAGCTGTACAAGAACGGGAACATCAAGGGCTACTTCGACGTCGCCGCGCCGCAGGTCGAGGCGGGCGACTGGCACTACCTGCCGACGGTGCTGAAGCGCTTCCGGAAGGTCCTCAACCAGCACGGCGCCAAGAAGGTGCCGATGTGGGGGACCGAGTTCGGCTGGCCGGCCTCGAAGAAGAAGGACATCCACCCCGGCTACGACAGGGGCTACATGTCGGGCTACTTCACCACCGACAAGGGGATGGCCTCGCGCCTGCGGAACGGATACACGCTGCTTGCCAAGAGCAAGCTGCGCAAGAAGCTGAAGCTCCAGCGGCTGATGTGGTTCACGGCCGTCTCCCCGTACAGGGGCAACTTCGAGTACGACTACTCGGGCCTCCTTCGCCAGCACGGCAACGCTCTCAGCCCGAAGCCCGCCTACAGCTCGTACGTGAATACCGCGCGCAAGCTCGAGGGCTGCTCGAAGAACACGCACGGCCGCTGTCGCTGAGCGGGCGCTAGACGAGGCTGCGCCGCGCCACCGTGCTGCGGACGATCGCGATCGCGAGCTTGACCCCGATCGCCGCGTAAATCACGGTGTCCACGGCGGGCCGGCCCGCGTAGAACTTGCGGTAGAAGCGGCCCATCGAGCGATGGAAGGCGACGTTGTGGCGCAGGCCCCGGTGGCGGGCGCTGCGTCGCTCGGTGACGGTGGTCCCTCCCTTCACGTGGAGGATCGTCACGCGGCCGTCGTACCAGACCTTCCACCCGTGCCTGTGGAAGCGGTAGCACCAGTCGAGGTCGTCCATGAACAGCCAGTAGCCCTCGTCGAGCAGGCCGACGTCCTCCATGGCCTCGCGCCGGACCAACATGAAGGCCCCGTTGAGTGAGTCGACCGGCCCCTGCTCGTGCTCCCCGACGTCCGGCGCCCGGTACTGGGCGAGCCAGCTCGGCGCGCGACCCGACCTACCGACGCGGAGGAAGTGGGCAAGGGCGCCGAGCGGCGTGGGGAAGGAGCGCTTGGCCGCGTGGTCGAACGTGCCGTCGCGCATCACCAGCCGGCAGCCCGACATGCCCACGTCCGGCCGCTCGTCCATCAACGCCAGCATGTGGTCGAGCACGCCCTCGGCCACCTCGGTGTCCGGGTTCAGCACGAGGACGTAAGGGGCGCGCGCCTGACGGAGCGCGACGTTGTTGGCCACGCAGAAGCCCGCGTTGTAGCTCAGCGGCTCGAGCCTGACCCACGGGAACTCCGATCGCACCATCTCCGGCGCGCCGTCCTCGCTCGCGTTGTCGACCACCCAGACGTCGATGGCGCCCCTGGTCGGCCGGTGGCTATCCAGCGATTCGAGGCATGCGCGCAACAGGTCCCGCCCGCCCGTCGAGCAGACGATCACGACCTCCAGGAGCGGGACTTTCTCGCCGGGCACGGGTTCTCGCAGCGTACGATGGCGCACCGTATGCCCGCTCCGCGCGTTTCCGCGATCGTCGTGAACTACCGCAGGGCGGAGATGACCTGCGACTGCCTCGTCGCCCTCTCCGTCGCGCTCAGACGGCTCGACGATCCGTCCGAGATCGTCGTCGTGGACAACGGATCCGGCGACGGCTCCGCCGAGACGATTCGCGCCGCGGTTCCCGAGGCGGCCGTGCACCAGCTGACTGACAACCTCGGCTTCGCCGCCGCGGCCTCTGAGGGAATCCGGAACTCGAGCGGCGAGTGGGTCCTGCTTCTCAACAACGACGTGATCGCCGAGCCGGATGCAGCGGCGGCGCTGGTCGCAGTGGGGGAGACGGCACCGGACGTCGGCTCCGTTGCGGCGCAGATGCGCTTCATGCGCCACCGCGGGACGATCAACTCCGCGGGGATCGGCGTCGATCGCCTCGGGATCGCATTTGACCGACTCCTTGGGGAGCCCGTCGACGCGAGCGAGGGCGAACCGGTTGAGGTGTTCGGCGCCTCGGGAGGCGCAGCGCTCCACCGCCGCCGGATGCTCGAGGAGGTCGGCGGGCTCGACGAGAGCTACTTCTTCGGCCTCGAGGACGCCGACCTCGCGTGGCGGGCGCAGATGGCGGGCTGGCGAGCCCTATACGCGCCCGGGGCGATCGTTTACCACCATCACGGCGCGACCGGCGCGCACGGCTCTCCGCTGAAGTATCTGCACGTGGGGCTCGGTCGGGTCCGCACGGTGGCAAAGAACGCGGACTCGCGCCAGCTTCGTCGCTATGGCGCGGCCATGGTGGCGTACGACCTCGCCTACGTCTCCTACGCAGCGGTCAAGGACCGCACGCTCGCTCCGCTCCGCGGCCGCCTGCGCGGCATGCGCGAGTGGAGGCGCTACCGCCGCGCCGGCGAGCCGCGACGGCCTGTCGAGCTCGAGCCAGTACGCGGGCTGCTCGCGGCGCTCGGGCGGCGGGAGGTGTGGGGACGGCACTCGTCGGCCGCGTCAAAAGGCCCCGCGCCCGCTGACGACCGCGGCGAAGGTCTGGAAAAGGATCTCGATGTCCTTGCGAAGTGAGTAGTTCTCGACGTATTCGCGCTCGACCGACATGCGCTCCTGGAAGGACAGCTCGCCGCGACCGTGGACCTGCATGGGGCCTGTCATCCCCGGCCGCATCTCGTGCCTGAACAAGTACGCCTCGCCGTAGCGCTCCACCAGCCAGACCTCCTCCGGCCGGGGGCCGACGAGACTCATCTCGCCGCGTAGGACGTTCACGAGCTGCGGCAGCTCGTCCAGGCTCGTGCGGCGCAGGAACCCGCCTACGCGCGTCACGCGCGGGTCCGAGCGGAGCTTGAACGCCGGCTCGGGGAGCGCGTCGATCGCGATCACCTCGCCCAGGCGGTCGGGGGCGTCCGCGGTCATCGTCCTGAACTTGAGCATGTCGAACGGGTCGCCGTCACGACCG
The DNA here is from genome assembly GCA_034664365.1 of Thermoleophilaceae bacterium. Taxonomy (GTDB): domain Bacteria; phylum Actinomycetota; class Thermoleophilia; order Solirubrobacterales; family Thermoleophilaceae; genus AC-37. Next base: position 8,192 of record JAXDHW010000085.1, on the reverse strand, counting down.
GCGCGGCGCTGGCGGAACAGGGCCGGCCCGCGTGAGTCGAGCCTGATCGCGAGCGCGATCATGAGCATGAAGGGAGACAGGACGACGATCGCCGCGCCGGCGCCGACCACGTCCATCACGCGCTTCATCAGCTGAGTCGACCGCGACGGGTCCCAGGTGCGGAACTCGATCAGCGGGAGCTCGGCCAGGTGGTTCAGGTCGACCGCGGTGCCGAGCATCGCGCGCAGCGGGGGCGCAACGCTCAGCTTCACCCCCATCACGCGGCACTCCGAGACGATCCGCGACAGCGTGCCCTCGTCGAGGTCGTGGAGGGCCACGATCACCCGCTCGATCTCCTCGCTGCGAATCAGCTCGCGCCAGTCGTCGAGGTCGACGCGTGGCTCGCCGCCGCTCCCCTCCTCGCGCTCCGTCTCACCCACCAGTCCGACACGCGCCGTGAGCGCGAGGTGGTGGCCGGACTCGAGGGCCAGCTTGCGCGCAAACGCGTCCGCCAGGGTGCCCGACCCGACGATCAGCCCCCGCTCGGGGGGGACGAGCCGGCGCCACAGCTTGCGGGCGCCGGCGCGGAAGGTGAACGTGGCGGCGAAGGCGGTCGCGAACATCACGATCCCGCCCGCCACCGACAGCAGGTCCCCGCCCTGCGACATCAGGACGATCGCGGTGCCGCCGGCTGACAGCGCCACCCAGTGGAAAAGCGCCGACGACTCGTTCAGCGTGGTGTGGCGGAGCCGCACGTGGTCACGGTCGTAGAGACCGCGCAGCTTGGCGAAGATCAGCCACAGCGGCGCCAGGGCCAGGATCCAGACGCCGGTCTCGGTCGCGCCGTCCTCGGCGAGCGTCGTGGCGAGCGCGGCGGCGGCTACGGCGAGCAGGTCGGCCGCGGCGAGCATCCGGCGACGCAGTGCGTCCTTCCAGAACTCGCCGTGGCTGGTCCCCAAATCGGACGGTGTCTCGACCGTCCTGGCTTCAACCTGTGCGATGCCCTCCCCGGTTGCCACCGACTCATCCGAGTCTAACCACCACTTGGAGGGGGAGTTGCGCTTGCCGGGGTGGGCCGATCGGGGGGTGGGGCGAGTAGCGGTGAACCTGGATTCAGCGTCCGGAGCCGCTTGAGGGCGCGGCGGGCGGCGGGCACGTCGCCGAGCCTGGTCGCGAGCCGCGTCTCCACGAGCCACACCTCCCAGCCGTCGGGGTCGCGGGCGATCGCGGCGCGCGCCGCGGTGCGCGCACCGGTCAGGTCGCCGGCGCGCTCGCGAACCAGCGCGAGCTGGAGCCGCGGAGCCGCGGCCCACGGTTCGACGGCGCCGGCCCGGCGAGCATCCTTCGCGGCCTCCGACAGGTGGCCGGCCCGCAGCGCCACCCGGCTGTCGCCGAGCTCGACCTCGGTGACGAGGAGGATCGCGGCGGCGAGCGCCGCCAGGCAGCCGACGGCGACCGTCGCCGCGCGCGCGATCCGTTCGCGCCCGCGGGCCGCCCGCTCCCTAGCCGGCAGCGGTTCGCCCAACGCCGGCCCGGCCAGCACGGCGGCCACCACCACCACCGGGGCGAACGCGGCCGGCAGCTGCCAGGTCCAGTCGACCGCGGCGGAGGCGACCCCGCATGCGAGCGCCGCCAGTCCCACCGCCGCCGGCGGGACGCGCCAGGGTGGCGCGCGGAGGGCCGCGTAGAAGGCGGGCACCAGGAACGCGAGCAGTGCCAAGAGACCCAGCAGGCCCAGCTCCGCCATCACCTCCACGAACAGCGAGTGCGCGTTTCGGATGTAGTAGGTGAGGTCGCCGTGGCGCGCCCACCAGTCGGCGTAGCCGCCTGCGCCGACGCCCCGCAGCGGCTCGCTCTCGAACGCGTCGATGCCGGCCGACCAGAACTGGTAGCGCCCGTTGCCCTCGGCACTCGCGAGATGGCGGGCGACGAAGCCGCGCGCGCTTCCCGGCGGCGCCGGCGGCGCCTTGAAGTCGTCGATCCGGCGACCCGGGTCGGCGGCGGCGACCACCACCACCAGCGCGACGGCGGCCCCGACGGCCGCCCCGATCGCCAGCGTGCGCGGCACACGCAGGCGGTCGAGTGGGCGGTCGAGGGCGAAGCGGGCGAGACCGGCGAGCGCCGCGACCACGAGCAGGGCGACCAGAACGTCGTGTCCCTGCGCGGCCGCATTGGTGGCGTGCACCCGCCCATCGACGAACACCTCACGCGCGTCCGCGAACGCGATCAGGCCGGCGGCGCCCACACCGGCGACCGCCAGCCCGGCGAGCGCGCGTGCACGCGCCGGCCCCGTGACCAGCAGGACGGCGAGTCCCACGGCGAGCGCGAACACGCCGCCGCGCGACGAGGTGAGGAACAGCGCCAGCGCCGGTACCGGGAGCCATGCGATCGCGGCGGCGCGGCCCGCTCGGGTGCGGGCGTGGGCGCCAAGCCCCGCCAGCAGCACGATCGTCAACGCCATGCACGCGCCGAGGCCGTTCCAGTAGTTGAGCGGATAGCTCAGCCGGGTGCTGACCGACGGGAGCAGGCGGGGCAGGTCCTGCTCCGGGAACAGCGACGGTTGGATCCTGCTCCCGACCGCCAGCGCCGCGACGGCGGCAAGCCCGACCGCAAGGCCGGCGAGCCAGCGGTCCCCCTCGCGCGCCGCCGACGACACCACGACGAGGGTGAAGAGGCCGAGGTAGCCCGCGACGCGTACCGCCTCGGCGAATGCGCCACCGCCGTCGCTCGCCCAGCCCATCGAGGCGGCCGAGAGCAACGCGAGGCCCAGGAGCCCCGCCCCGGCCATCAGCGCGCGGGCCGGCACGCGATCGCGCGGCCAGATCCGCGCCAGGAGCCCCATCACCACCACCCACCACACGAGCACCGTGGCGCCCGCGCGGAACTGAGCGCCGAAGCCGCCGCCGGGGAGCGCGGTCGCGACGACGGTTACCGCTACCGCGGCCTGGATAAGGTGTTGAGGGAGAGGCGCATGGCTCTTTTCCTTCGCCACATCGCTCGGTCCCGCAGCCGGTTCGACGGCGCTCACGCCGCGCATCCTAGGTATGCGGCCTCATTCGTCTCTCTGATCGCCGCCGTGCTCGTGCTCTGCGCGCCCGCCGCGGCCCAGGGCCCGCTTCCGCCGAACAACGGCGGCTCGACGCAGTACATCCCCCCGCGACCCGATCCTGGCGGCGACAGACCGGCCAACCCAGGCTCGCCGTCCCGCCCCGACCGTCTGCCGGCGGCCGTGCGTGGGTCGCTGCCGGCAGGGCCGGAGGGCGAGCTGCTCACTCGCTTCGCGACCGCCACCGGCTACGGCGCGCCAAGCGACGAGCCGCGAAACGGTTCCGGCAAGGCGAACGGCTCCGGTGGTGGAGGAGGCGTGGACGGATCCAGCTCCGCGTCCGGGCGCAGGGTGCTCCACGAGGGCGGTGGGACCGCCGCATCGGCCGTCACCAGCGCCGCATCGGACACGGGCGTTGCCGTCCTCGTCGCCGCGCTGGTGGCGCTGACGCTCGCCGGGCTCGCGGTGGCCCGCTCGCGCCGGCGCAGCCGCAGCGGCTGAGCCCCGGGCCGCGAGCCGCGCGGACCATCTAGGAGCGGGCGAGCGCGCCGACCGCCGCGGCGAACCGGGCGAGTGAGCGCTCGGGAGTGAACTCTCGCCTGACCCGCTCGGCACCACTCGCGACCAGGCGTGCCGCGAGGTGCTCGTCCTCCAACATGCGCGCTATCGCGTCGGCGAGGTCGACCGGGGAATCCGGCGCCACGAGCAACCCGTCGACGCCGTCGCGGAGCACCTCGGGCACGGCCTCGACCCGCGTCGCCACCACGGGTCGCCCCGCCAGGAGCGCCTCCGCCGACACGCGGCCGAATGCCTCGCGGCGCGTCGGGTTGACGACGACGTCGGCGGCGGCGTAGACATCGCCGAGGGACTCGACGTGGCCCGTGAAGACCAGCGCGTCGAACACGCCGAGTCGCCGGGCGAGGTCGTGGAGCTCCGCGCGGTACGCGTGGTCGGCGCCGCGTGGGTGCGGGTCGCCGACGATCACGGCCCGCAGACCGGGAAGGCGCTCGCGGAGCCGCGGCAGGGCGCGCACCAGGACGTCCTGCCCGCGGCCGCGGCTGATGCTCCCCACGGTGGCGATGCAGGGCGCGTCCGGCGCGAGCCCGTGATGGCGCCGGAAGCCCTCGCCGTCGCCGCCGGGGGGCGCCGCGATCGGCGGATAGACGGTCACGAGCTGCGGGTGTCGGGCTCCGCGGAACTGCCGCGCGACCGTGTCCGAGCAGCACGCGATCGAGCCGGCGAGCGAGCCGGTGAGGCGCAGCAGCGCGGCGCCCCCGGCACGACGGGCGAGCCCCGGCGCGGTCGGCACGATCTCCGCCGCGTACACCAGCGCCGGCACTCGCTCGAGCCAGGCGGCCACCAGCAGCGCCGGCAGCGTCGTTGTCACGACGACGACGCGCTCGGGCCGCGCCGCGCGCAGGTGGGTCCGGAACGTCCGGACGTCGCGAGCGAAGGCGCGGCCGGTCGCCCTGCCCCCTCCGGACGCGGTGAGCGGCTCGTACGGCAGAGTCCTGACGGCCGCGAACTCGCCGTACGTCTTCGCCACGCGTCCGGGCCCCGGGACGACGATCTCGAGCTCTCCGCGCTCGCCGGCGAGCCATCTCAGCTCCGCGACCAGCGAGCGCGACGGCCCGCTCGAGTCAGCCAGGTGAAACGCCGCGAGCGTCCTGCCACCGGGCGGAGATGTGGGTCTGATGTCCACGGGCGCGCTCGGTGCCCCCAAGCGCGGGCATGCTATCCATCAGGCGTGCACTGGCTTACGCGCCCGGAGCCGCCTGGGGGCGAGGCCGCCGGCGCGCTTTCCGCGGAGGAGGTCCGGCGTCGCGCCACCGGTGGAGCGGCCCTGCTCGTGGCGCGGGGTGTGCTCATCCTCGGCTTCGGCGTCGGCGCCAACATTGCGCTCGCCCGGCTGCTCACACCGCGCGACTTCGGCGTCGTCGCGATCGGCTCGGTGCTCCTGGTCTTCGGCGGGCTCCTGTCCGACGGGGGCCTCGGCTCCGGCCTGATCCGGAGGGCGGAGGCGCCCACCCGGGCCGAGCTCGAGGGAATCAACTGCATCCAGATCGCGCTCACGATCGCCTTCGCCGCGATCGCGGCCGGCGTCGGACTGCTCGTGGGCGGCGACGGGCTGGTGGTTGCCGCAATGGTCGCCACGCTGCCGATCACGGTCCTCAAGGTCCCCTCGATCATCCTGCTCGAGCGGGAGCTGCGCTACCAGCCGATCGCGACCGTCGACGTGATCGAGGCGGTCGTGTTCTACGCCGTTGCGCTGATCACCGTCGCAGCGGGCTTGGGCGTGTGGGGGTTCCCCGTGGCGATGGCGGCGCGGGCCGTCGCAGGGACGGCCACGATGGCCCGACTCGGGCCGGTTGGTCTCGTCCGGCCGCGCCATTCCTGGGCCGCCATCCGCCCGCTCCTGCGCTTCGGGGCCAAGTTCCAGGCAGCGATCGTCGTCCAGCTGGTGCGCGACCAGACGTTGAACGTGGGGATCGCGCTTGCCGGCGGGATCGCGACCCTCGGCGTGTGGAACCTGACGTGGCGCGTGCTCGGGGTGCCGTTCATGGTCTTCGGCTCGCTCGGGCGGATCGGCTACCCGACGATGGCACGGCTCCTCGGCGGAGGGCACGATCCGCGTCCGGTGATCGAGCGAGGCGTTGCCGCGATCGGGATCGTCACGGCCGGGCTGATGGTGGCGCTGGCCGGCTTCGCTCCCGCACTCCCGGTCCTTGTCGGCGACGGCTGGGGGGATGTCCCGGCCACGCTCCTGTGGGCCGGGATGGCGGTGATCGTCTCGATGCCGGTCTCCCTCGGCACGACGGGCTATCTGTTCGCAGCGGGCGCGGGAGGGCGCGTGCTGGCCACGGTGATCGTGGCCGCGATCGTATGGCTGGCCGTCGCGCTCTCGCTCGTCCCGGTGATAGGGGCGCCCGCGGCCGGCATCGGCTGGTGCGCCGGTGCGTTGGTGCAGGCGACCCTGCTCGCGATGCACACCGCGCGCCGCAGCGGAGCCGCGGTCGGCTCGAGCCTCGCGGGCCCGGCGATCGTGGGAGTCGCGAGCGCAGCCGCCGGCTGGCTCGTGGCGGACGCGAGCGGGCTGTCGCTCGCCTCCGGGCTGCTTGGGCTCGCGGCGGGCGAGTTGCTCCTCTTCGCGGGACTCGTGACGGTCGCGCGCTCCGGCCTGCGCGACACGCGGGTGATACTCGGCCAGTCGCTCGGGAGCCTGCGTGGCCGCTTCGGGCGCCCGCGCGTGGCGCTGCCGGGATCGGAAACCGTTCACGCTCCGTCGCAGGGCACGTGAGAGCGATGCGCATCTCGGTCGCGAACCGACCGTGACCCGGGAGCGCGGCCCGCGGGGCACCGCGATAGTCGTGACATGGAACGCCGGGGATGTGCTTCCGGCGTGCCTCGATGGCCTGCTCCGCCAGGAGCTGCCGGGCGGGCTCGAGGTGATCGTGGTGGACAACGCCTCCACCGACGGCACGGCCGAGCTCCTCGCGGGCTACGCCGGCCGCGTCAGGGTGATCGCCAACGACCGCAACGCCGGTTTCTCGGCGGCCAACAACCACGCTGCCGCCGAAGCGCGGGGCGATGTCCTCTACTTCCTCAACCCGGACACGGAGCTGCCGGCCAGCGGAACGCTCGCGCAGCTCGCAGCGGCTCTCGACACGACCGGCGCGGCGGTGGTGGGCCCGAAGCTCCTGAACCCGGATGGCTCGCTGCAGCCGTCGTGCGCCGCCCACCCGACGATCGGCCGCGCGCTGCTGGTCGCCTCGGGCGTCGCGCGCGTCCTGCCCGACGCGCTCCGGGCGCGGCTCGTCCCCGACATGTGGTCGCACGACGCCGCGCGTGACGTCGATTGGATCATGGGAGCGGCACTCGCGGTCCGCGCCGAGGCGTTCCGCGACCTCGGCGGGTTCTGGCCGCGGATGTACGGGGAGGACCAGGACCTCGCGTTCCGGGCCGAGCGACGCGGGCTCCGCGTGCGCTTCGAGCCGGCCGCCCGCGTCGTGCACCTCGCCAACCAGTCGGCGGGCCGGCGCTGGTCGGGGCCGCAGCGGGCGCAGCGCGTCGCGCAGGCGGAGCTGATGTTCCTGAGCACGCATTACTCCCGCCCGCGCGCCGCCGCGATCCGGGCGATCGTCGGGGCCGGCTACGCAGCGCGGTCGCTGCTTCACCGGCTACACGGCGATGGCGAGCGCGCAGGGGTCTTCCGCGCGATGGCGGCCGTGTACGTCCGCGGGGGCGGAGCCTGAGATGCCTCGGCCGGTCTCCACGTCGCGCGTCCGCTACTACTCGGCCGCCCTGGTCGACCGCGCCTCGGCACTTCGGCCGCTGGCCCGTCTGCGTGAGCGGGTCATCGCCTGGCGCGCCCCCGAGCTGGCGGGACCGGCGCGCGACGGCCTGCCCCTGCCTCCCGCCCGGCTGCGGGTCCTCGTCGACGGGGAGGGGGATCCGGAGCGCTTTCTGCGCGCCGCGGAGGAGATCGCAGCCACGATCCGCCGGACGCTGGCCGCCGCCGGCGCCCCGCTGAACGACCGCGAAGCCGTGCTCGACTTCGGCTGCGGGTGCGGGCGGGTGGCCCGGCGCTGGGCGACGCTGAGCGGGCCCCAGCTGCACGGCTGCGACTACAACCGCGCGCTCGTGGCCTGGTGCCGGGACAACCTCACGCACATGGAGTTCCGGGAGAACGAGCTCGAGCCCCCCAGTCCCTACGCGGACGGGACCTTCGATCTCGTGTATGCGATCTCGATCCTCACCCACCTGACGGAGCCGCTGGCGCGCGCCTGGCTGGCGGACTGGGTGCGGATCCTGCGGCCCGGCGGGTTGCTCCTCTTCTCGACCCACGGCGACGCGTTTCGGGGCTCGCTCGGTGCCGCCGCGAGTCGGCAGTACGACGCCGGCCGGATGGTGGTCACCGCTCCCCGGATGGAGGGGGCCAACGCGTGCGTCGCCCACCACCCATACCGCTACGTCGCCGGCGACCTTCTCGGGAGCTTCGGGCTCGAGGTCGTCAGCTTCACGGCCGATCCGGCGCCCCCCGGGTTCCGTCAGGACCTGTATCTGGTGCGGCGGCACTGATCCCCCGAGTTGGGGGGTCCGGGCCCTTGCGGACTGGGCCGATCGCGCTTAGTGTGAACAAATGAACGTTCTCCGACTCGCCAAGCTT